>DATAMU010000396.1:0-4937 GCA_036266605.1 Candidatus Acidiferrum sp.
ATGATTTTGGATTTCGGGGAAGAGGGCGGCGGCGAGCGATTTTGCACTCGCCGTTTTGTTTTGTAGCTGGGCTGTGGTTGAGATCCCGAGCCGCCCTTCGGGCGGCTCGGGATGACAGCGGCAAGAGTGTGGACATCTTGCGGACATGGGGCGCAGCGGTGCTGCGCCCGTACAAAGACAGGCGGTCGGACAGGCGGGCGCCGTCGGAAAATGTTTCGACCGTAAAGGCGGAGCTGAAGCGGCGCAGCCCATAGGGCGTGCGCGTGACTTTAGAGGTAGAGGTGCTTGGGCCAGTTGGAGGCGGGGATTTTGCGGCGGAGGGACATGCGGATGGCCTCGGTGTAGGCGATGACCCAGAAGCAGCTGAGGAAGAGCCAGGTCGAATAGAGGCGGTCGCCGTCCAAGATGATCATGACGACGGTGGCGATCGCGAGCCATTTTGCGGCGCGGTAGATACGGGCGCGCGCGGGCGTGTAGATCGGAAGCAGGGGCACGGCGAAGAAGATCGCGGTGAGAACCGCAGCGACGATCGAAATGCGGGCGACGAGAACGGCCGTGGAGGTGGCGTGCGCCGCAAATGCCCCGGTGATGGTGGCAAATGTGTAGGACGCGGCCGCGCAGATCGCGGCGACGACGGGAATGGCGACGAGGAGACTCTTGCGGAAAGGCGTGGCGCAGAAGAATTGCGCTTCGCGGCCGCTGCTGCGGAGCTGGCGTGCTTCTGTGCGAGTAATGAGGACGCGGCAATATTGGCGGTTGGCGGCTTTGGGGTCGCCGAGAGCGGCGAGCGCGGTGCGATCGGCTTCGTCGGTGGAGGCGCCGGATGCGAGTGCAGCTTCGCGCGCGGCGTCGAAATGTTGGGTGATTTCGGCGCGGACTTGCGCGGCGGAATCGGCGGAGAGTTGGCGCGTGGCGCGAGCGAGCCATGTGTCGAGAGCGGTCATGTTCGAGCTGATGCTCGGAGTCATCTTACGCCTCCCCCAAAATAACGGTGACAGCTTGTGAGATGGCGCGCCATTCGGCGCGGTCTTTTGCGAGCAAGGTGCGGCCGGATTTGGTGATGCGGTAGTAGCGGCGCGGGCGATTGTTTTCGGAGCCTTCGTAGGACTGGATGTGGCCAGCGGATTCGAGTTTGTGGAGCGCTGGGTAGAGGGTGCCTTCTTTGAAGTCGAGGACGCCGCGGGAGCGGGATTTGATGGACTGGGCGATGGCGTAGCCGTGGGAGGGGCCTTGGGCCAGGGATTCGAGGATGAGGGTGGGGAGGGTGCCTTTAAAATTCATGGATACCTCGGATTACTATGCATAGGATAGAGGATTTGGGAAAGATGTCAAGGGCAAGTTGAGAGGTCGGCGACGGCCGGAAAAAGCGGGAGCTCAAGACGCGGTGATCTTGCGGACATGGGGCGCAGCGTGCTGCGCCCCTACAACGTTGAGGCAAGACGCGGTGGAAGGATGCCGGCGCTACGGTGGTCGACGGATAATTTGTGCCAAGACGCGGCGGCCGGGCGGGCAAGCCCGCCCTACAAGAAAAAGCAAGATGGCGACATAAGTCGCCGCTACAAAGAAAAACCGCCGGTGAGTTTGCCGGCGGTTTTGTGAAATGAGGTAATGCGGTTACAGCGTGATGGGGTGATGTTCTTTCTAGGACTGGGACATGACGAGGTTGACGAGGGTGCGGAGGGCGATGCCGGTGGGGCCTTTGGCGAGCCAGGGCTTGGCGTCGTCGTTCCAGGCGGTGCCGGCGATGTCGAGGTGGATCCAGGGGGTGTCGCCGGCGAATTCGCGGATGAACCAGGCGCCGGTGATGCTGCCGCCGCCTTTGCCGCTGCCAATGTTTTGAATGTCGGCGAAGCTGCCTTTGATGAACTCGCGGTATTCGTCGTCCATCGGCATCTGCCACATTTTCTCGCCGACGGCTTTGGCGGAGGCGAGGAGCTTGTCTGTCCAGGCTTGATCGGCGCCGGAGAAAACGCCGACGTGGATGCTAGCGAGCGCGACGACGATGGCACCGGTAAGCGTGGCGGCGTCGACGAGATGCGTTGCGCCGAGTTGCTTGGCGTAGTGGACGGCGTCGGCGAGGATGAGGCGGCCTTCGGCGTCGGTGTTGAGGACCTCGATCGTTTTGCCGGACATGGCGGTCTGGATATCGCCGGGCTTTTGCGCGGAGCCGCCGACAACGTTTTCTGTAGCCGGTACAACGCAGATTACCTTGACGGTGGGCTTGAGCACGGAGAGCGCACGCATGGTGCCGATCATGGTGGCGCCGCCGGCCATGTCGTACTTCATTTTTTCCATGCCATCAGCGGGCTTGATGGAGACGCCGCCGGTGTCGAAGGTGACGGCTTTGCCGACGAGGCCGATGACCGGAGCGCCGGGTTTTACACCGCCCGGGGGAGTGTAGGTAATGACGATCATGCGCGGAGGCTCGGGGCCGCCTTGCGCGACGCCGAGAAGCGCGCCCATTTTTAGGTCTGCGATTTTCTTTTCGTCGAGAATTTCAACGGCCAAGCCAGCTTCTTTGGCCATGGCGGCGGCCTTGTCGGCGAGGACCTTCGGGGTGAGCTTGTTCGAAGGTTCGTTGATCAGGTCGCGGGCGAAGTTCTGCGATTCGGCGATGACCTGGCCTTTGGCGAGCCCCTTTTCACCCGTTGATTTGTTCGAATCGTTGTAGCCGAGGATGGCGATGGACTCGATGTCCTTGCCGGGCTTTTTGTCGGACTTGTATTTATCGGTTTCGAAATCGGCGGTGATGGCGCCTTCGGCGATGGCTTGCGCGGTGTTGTCACTGAGGTCGTTTTCGCGGACGAGGAATCCGAATTTTTTGATCGAGCGCGCTTTCAAATAGCGAGTGGCAGCTCCAGCAATTTTGCGAAGCGTGGCGACGTCGAACTTGTCACGCTTCCCTGCTCCGACGAGCAACAGGCGGGCGGCTTTGAGGCCGGCGGGCGCATGGATCAGAGTCATTTCGAGGGGCTTGCCGGAAAACTCCGCGCCGGTTGAAAGCTTTTTCAGCAGGCCGTTGGCGGATTTGTCGATGTCGGCGAGGGTGCCCTGGATGGGATCGGTTTCGTCAAAAACGTAGGAGACGATGGCGTCAGTTTCGAGATTGGCGTACGGGGTGGTGTCGATCTTGATCTGCATGATTAAAGTTATCGCCTCCGGTTGCGATACATGGCTTGATCCGCTTCGCGACGAGCTTCCTTGGTGCGCTCATCCTGGCGGCGGTCCCAGGTTTTCTTACCCTGGGCCAGGGCAATTTCGCATTTCGCGATGCCGTTCTTAAAGTATATCCGCAGAGGTATGACGGTTAAACCTTTGGACTCGACGCGGCCCGCGAACTTGTCAATCTCGCGCTGGTGCAGCAACAGTTTTCGGGAGCCCAGGGGCTCGTGATTCCATGGCCCGCCCGGCATATATTGGGCAATGTGGGCATTGACCAGCCAGGGACCGGACGGCTTGAAGTCGATATAGGCGTCCCTGATGTTGGCTTTTCCTTCTCGGAGAGCCTTGACTTCGGTACCATGGAGGACCAGGCCGGCCTCGACTTTGTCGAGCAGGTGGTAATTGTAGGAAGCAGCCCGATTCTGGGCGACGACAGTTTCCTTCTGCGCGTCCTTCCCCTTGGGGGCTTGCTTACCTGGTTGTTTTTGAGGAACGGGCACGGGTTTGGGCACCTTTAAATCCTGAGTGACTATAGGATTAAATGTTAGATGTACGGGGGTTATGTATGCAAGACAGCCAACCCTTGGTTGCTTGTCCCCCCTCTAACCCGGTGCTAGAGTTCTACCGAAACAAGCCCGAGCCACGGAGAGTACATGCGAGGATGGACCAAGGTCATTTTGTGCGCGGGTGTGGGGCTACTGGCCGCGGGCTGCCCAAAGGGCAAGCCTGACTATCAGCAGGGACGCAAGGCCGAGAATCTCCAGGATTACGATGCGGCGTACGACTTCTATCAGAAGGCGCTGAAGGAAGAACCCGAGAACGCCGAGTACCAAATCAAATTCAATCAGGCGCGATTCGAAGCGGGCGCGTTTCACATCAAGCAGGGTGTGAGGCAGCGCGAGCAGGGTAATTTACAGGCGGCGATGGGTGAGTTTCAGCGCGCCGCGGCGGTCGATCCGTCGAGCTCGATGGCGGACCAGGAGATTCGCAAGACCGCAGACTTATTGGCCGAACAGGAACACAAGGCGGCTGCGGCGGATGCCGCGGCGGCCGCTGCAAGCGCGGCTGAAATGTCGCAACTGGCATCTGCGCCCCCCGAAATTAAGCCGCTGTCGCGCGCACCGATCAGCCTGCACATGGTGAACGACGCGAAGGTCGTATTCGATACGATCGGTAAGCTGGCGGGACTGACCGTGGTGTACGACCCGGACTTCCCTGCGCGACGAATCCCAGTGGATTTGAATGGCGTGACGCTGCAACAGGCGCTCGACATCGTATCGATGGAGAGCAAAGCGTTCTGGAAGCCGGTGACCGAGAACATCATTTTCGTGATTCCCGATCAGCCGCAAAAGCGTCGCGATTACGACGAGCAGATGGTGAAGACCTTCTATTTGTCGAATACCGTGCAGGCGCAGGACTTAACCGAAATCGTGACGGGCTTGCGGCAATTGCTGGATTTGAAACGCTTGCAGCAGCTGAATGCGCAAAACGCGATCATCATCCGCGACACGCCCGACAAGCTGGCGATCGCAGAGAAGATGATCAACGATATCGACAAGGCGCGGCCCGAAGTTGTGATTCAGGTGCAGGTGCTGGAAGCGCGTTTGGACAAGATGCGGAATCTGGGTATTTTGCCGGGGCAGACGGCGTCGATCGGTGTAGTACCGCCCGGAACGACAACGACAACAACCAACAACGGGACGAACACGAACGGAACGACGAATTCGACGACGCAGAATATTCTGACGTTGCAGAACCTGACGCATCTGAATGGG
>DATAMU010000397.1:0-3250 GCA_036266605.1 Candidatus Acidiferrum sp.
TTTTATTCAGCAATGAAATGCAGAAAGAATCCAGATCAAAAAGGTATTGCCGTGCGCTCACGCCACCATGTCGATCGCCTGCGGCCCGCAAGCATCGCGAATCGCGGTCAGAAGCTCCGCCGATACCTTCACGCGCCGCTCTGTCTCCATCTCCGCAATCGTTCCGTCGGGCCGCACAATATCAAATACCACCGGATTTCGCCCAGGAAACGTCACAAATATATCCTGAAGCCGATCCACCAGATCGCCACCCATATTTTCCAGGTTCATGCGAATCCGTACCGGCTCCGCCTTTTTCGATTCGCCCATGCCTTCCATGGACCGCGCTTCTTGCAGCGACAGCCGCGTCCCGGCCTCTTCAACCTGCACTTTAACCTTCATCAACAAAGGCACACGCGGCTTCAGCGTATTCTCCAGCTTGCCGAACGCCTCCGGGAACGCCAGCAACTCCTGAATCCCGGTCATATCCTGCACGGTAAAAATCGCCCAGCGCGCGCCCTTCTTTGACCGCATTGGCCGCGTTCCCACAATCAGAGCGGCAACGGTGACTTCCTTGCCGTTGCGCATCCCTTCGATCTCGCTGAGGCACGTCGCCTTCATCTCGGCCAGCCGCGAGGCATATTTTTCTAGCGGATGCCCCGAGACATAAAACCCAAGCATCGCGTACTCGCTGCCCAGCCGCTCTTCTTCGCTCCACGGCGCCGCATCCCGCATCTCAAACTCAACGTGCGTCGATTCGCCCCCGCCGCCGAAGAAAAATCCGCCTTGCCCCGATTCCTTAATCCGCGCCGCCCGCTGAATCGCCGATACCGCATCGTCGATCGACGCGACCATGCTCTCGCGCGCTCCCATCGAGTCCATCGCGCCCGATTTGATCAAGCTCTCAAACACGCGCTTGTTCAGGAAGCGCACCTCGATCCGTTCGCAGAAGTCATACAACGACTTAAACCGTCCACCGCTCGTCCGCGCCTCGCAAATCGCCTTGGCCGTGTTTTCGCCGACGTTCTTGATCGCGGCAAGCCCAAACCGAATCGCCTCACCAATCGGCGTGAAATACAAATCGCTCTCGTTCACATCCGGCGGCAGGATCTTGATGCTCATCCCGCGCGCTTCATTGATGTACTTCACCGCCTTGTCGGCGTTACCAGCTTCCGACGTCAGCAGCGCCGCCATGAACTCCACCGGATAGTGGGTCTTCAAATAGGCCGTCTGATACGCCAGCAACGCATACGCGCAGGAGTGCGACTTGTTGAAGCCGTATCCCGCAAATTCTTCCATCAGGTTGAAGATCCCGTCGGCCTTCTTCTCCGGGATCTTGTTCCCCGCGCAGCCCGTCATGAACTTCGCGCGCTGCGCCGCCATCTCTTCTTTCTTCTTCTTGCCCATCGCGCGGCGCAAAATGTCCGCTTCGCCCAGCGAAAAGCTCGCCAGTCGGTTCGCGATCTGCATCACTTGTTCCTGATACAAGATAACGCCGTACGTCTCTTCCAAAATATCTTTGAGTTGCGGCAGGTCGTACGCGACCTTCTTTTTCCCGTGCTTCCGGTTGATGTATTCATCGATCATGCCGCCCTGAATCGGTCCCGGGCGATACAGCGCGTTCAGCGCGGTCAAATCCTCGATGCGTGTCGGCTGATAACGCCGCAAAATGTCGCGCATGCCGTGCGACTCAAACTGGAAGATCGCCGTCGTGTCCCCGCGCGTAAAAAGCTTGTACGTATCCGCGTCGTCCAGCGTCAGGCTGTCGAGATCGACCTTCACGCCACGATTCCGCTGAATCATCTCGACGGTGTCGTGCAATACCGTCAGCGTCGTCAGTCCGAGAAAGTCCATCTTCAGCAGGCCGATGCGCTCCAGCGCGTTCATGTCGTACTGCGTCGTGATTTCGTCGCGGTTTGTCTTGTAAACCGGCACGAGATCGGTGAGCGGCTTCGGCGAAATCACCACGCCCGCCGCGTGCGTCGACGCGTGCCGCGACAGTCCCTCAAGCCGCAGCGCCACCGCCATCAAATCCTTCAGCCGCTGATCGCTGTTCACCGCCGACTGCAACTGCGGCGCTTCCTTCAGCGCGTCTGCAAGCTCGATGCCCAGCGTCGCCGGGATCAACTTCGCGAGTCGATCGACCTCTCCGTATGGAATGTCCATGGCGCGGCCAACATCCTTCACAGCCGCCTTCGCCGCCATCGTTCCAAACGTAATAATTTGCGCGACGTTCTCGCGCCCGTATTTCCGCGTGACGTACTCAATCAACTCACCGCGCCGCCGCATGCAAAAGTCGATATCGATATCCGGCATCGACACGCGCTCTGGATTCAAAAACCGCTCAAACAGCAGGTTGTATTGCAGCGGATCGACGTCCGTAATTCGCAGCGCGTAGCTGACCAAACTCCCCGCCGCCGAGCCGCGTCCCGGCCCCACCGGCACATCCTGCGTCCGCGCGTAGTGAATGAAATCCCACACGATGAGGAAGTAGCCTTCGTACCTCATCTGCTGAATCATCTTGATTTCTGATGTCAGCCGCTTCTCATACTCCGCCAGCGGATTCGCCAACTGCCCCGCCGCTCGCAGCCGCTCGAGTCCCGGCACGCGCGCCGCAAACCCGTCGCGTACGACGCGCTCGAAATAACTCCCTGGCGTCTCGCCGTCCGGCACCTTAAATTCCGGAAACGGATTCGGAATCCGATCGATCTTGACGTTGCATCGCGCCGCGATGTCCATCGTCCGGCTCAGAGCATCAGGCAGCTCGCCGAAAACTTTCGCCATCTCCGCGGCCGTCTTGAAATAAAATTGGTCGGTCTGAAACTTCATGCGGTTCGCATCGCCCATCGTTTTGCCCGTCTGGATGCAGAGCAAAACTTCCTGCGCGTGCGCATCTTCGTGATGCAGATAGTGGCAGTCGTTCGTAGCGACCAGCGGAATCCCGGTCTCTTTCGACAGCCGCACAAGATCGCGATTCACGGGCTTATCGACGTCGAGCCCTTGATCCTGCACTTCCAAAAAGAAATTATTCTTGCCGAAAATATCGCGCAGCCGGTACGCATTCTCGCGCGCCAGATCCATCTTCTGGTTCATCACCGGCTCGGTGACGGGCCCTTTCAGGCACGCGCCCAGCGCGATCAATCCCGTGCTGTGTTTGGAAAGGAGGTCGTAGTCGATCCGCGGCTTGTAGTAAAAGCCTTCAAGAAATCCGGCCGACACCAGCTTGATAAGATTCTGATATCCCTCAAGCGATTCGCACAGCAACACCAGG
>DATAMU010000398.1:0-4016 GCA_036266605.1 Candidatus Acidiferrum sp.
GCGCTTCGCCTCTCTCCGTGAACGCGGCGAACTCGGCATCGTCGCCTACATCACCGCGGGCGATCCGTCTCTCGACGCAACTCTGAAATTCGTCATCGCGATGGCCGAAGCAGGCGCTGACGTCATCGAATTCGGCATCCCCTTCAGCGATCCCGTCGCTGACGGCCCAGTCATTCAGCGTGCGTCCGAACGTGCGTTGAAAGCCGGCGCAACTCTCGCTGGCGTGCTCGACGTCGTCCGCAATATCCGCAACTCGAATTCCGTCGCGGCGCGCGAAGTCCCCATCGTCCTCTTCGGCTACTACAATCCGATGTTCCAGATGGGCATTGAAAAATTCGCCGCCGCCGCATCCGCCGCAGGCGCCGATGGAGTCCTCGCCACCGATCTCACTCCCGAAGAATCCACGGAGTATCGAAAAATTCTCGCAGCCCACAATCTCGACACGGTGTTCCTCGCCGCGCCGACTTCCACCGACGAGCGCATCAAAATAATTTCGGCTGCAACCTCCGGCTTCCTGTATCTCATCTCACGCACCGGCGTAACCGGTGCAAAAGATTCGCTGCCTGATGATCTTCCGGCATTGATTCGCCGCGTGCGGTCGCACACGAATCTTCCGGTCGCGGTCGGCTTCGGAATTTCGTTGCCGGGTCACGTCTCGGTTCTCGGCGGACTCGCCGACGCGGCAGTAGTTGGTTCCGCGCTCGTTTCGGAAATCGAAAAAGCGGAATCGGTCGATGCCGCGGCGCAAGCGCTCGGCGCGAAGATTCGCAGTCTCAAAGAAGCCGGTAAAAAAGGTTTGTCTCGCCGAGAGGTCGCGCCATGACCGACATGAGTGATTGGCGTCGCCGCATCGATGAGATCGACAGCAAACTGGTGCAGTTGCTCAACGAGCGTTCGCATTGCGCGCTCGAGATCGGAAAGATCAAGCAGGAGAAAAATCTCCCGCTCTATCAGCCCGATCGCGAACGCGAAGTGATCAAGAACGCGCAGAGCCAGAATCCCGGCCCGCTGTCCGACGCCGCGATCCGGCGATTGTTCGAGCGTATCATCGACGAAGCGCGCAGCGCCGAACGCGAAGCCATGCACAAAGATTCGCCCGGAGATCGCGAGAAAAAATGATCGTTCGTGCGGCGCACGATTTTGTATCAGCGATATTTTGGGGCAGGTTGAATTTGTAGGCTTACAGTTCTGCGCTGCCGCGATTTTGTAGGTGCGCAGCATGCTGCGCCCCAAACGCCCCAGGCCTTAGCTTCAAGCACGATTTGATTTTTCTTCCGCGGATTCGCGGAGACGAGAAGGGAAACACCAGCCAGCCATGGTCATCGTAATGCAAGAGGACGCGACCGACGCGCAGATTCAGCGCGTGATCGATCGCCTAGTCGCAAACGGGTTCAACGTGCATCGCTCCACCGGCGAATCACACACGGTGCTCGGCGCCGTCGGTGTGCATCGCGATTTCGATCACCGCGATTTTGAATTGCTCGACGGGGTGCGCGAAGTCATGCGCATTACGCAACCGTTCAAGCTGGCAAGCAGGCAGTTCCGTCCGGAAGGAACGATCATCAATTTAGGCCGCGGGGTAACGATCGGCGGAAACGATATCGTGATTATGGCGGGGCCGTGCAGCGTGGAGTCGCGCGACCAGATTTTTTCCGTGTCTGAGAGTGTTGCGAAAGCGGGAGCGAAGATTTTGCGAGCGGGCGCGTTCAAGCCGAGGACTTCGCCGTATGCGTTTCAGGGCATGGGCGAAGAAGGTTTGAAGCTGATGAAAGAGGCCGCGGAGAAGACGGGGCTCTTCACGGTCAGCGAAGTCATGGACCCGTCGCAGATACAGATGATGTCGGGCTATGTGGATATTTTCCAGGTGGGCGCGCGCAACATGCAGAACTATCACCTGCTGCGCGCACTTGGCGAAGTGCGAAAACCGGTGCTGCTCAAGCGCGGCATGTCGGCGACGATGGAAGAATTGTTGTTGAGCGCGGAATATATTTTGAGCGGCGGAAATTACGACGTGATTTTGTGCGAGCGCGGCATTCGCACGTTTGAAACGTACACGCGAAACACGTTCGATATCGCGGCAATTCCCGTGATCAAGAAGCTGTCGCATTTGCCGATGATTGGCGATCCTTCGCACGGTACCGGGCGGCGCGACAAGGTTGTGCCGATGGCTCGCGCGGCTGTGGCTGCCGGCGCGGACGGGTTGATCATCGAAGTGCACAATGATCCGGACCACGCACTTTCGGATGGTGCGCAATCGCTTGATCCGCCGCAGTTCGAGCAGTTGATGAAGGAACTCCGCATGATTGCGCCGGCGATTGGGCGCAAGATCGCTTAGTTCATGCCGCTGCTGGTAGTATCTGCAATCGTGCCGACACTGCAGAAAAGCAGATCCCTCGCTTCGCTCGGGATGACAGTTTCGTGGCGGCGCGATCATTCGAGAGCGCGGCTCGCAACTTCTCTATGACTCATGTGATTCAACGCACTTCGATACTTGGCACCGGGTTGATCGGTGGGTCGTTTGCGCTGGCGTTGCGCAAGTATGCGACAAACCTGCACATCACCGGCTGGGATCGGCCGGATGTTGCGCGCACGGCTGAGGAAACGCGCGCGTTCGATGAAGTGTTGACCGGCGATCTGACGCCGGTGCTTCGTTCCGCCGATTTGATTTACATTGCGTTGCCGATTGGCGCGACGATCGATCTATTGCCTGAGCTGGCGAAGCTCGCTCCGCGCAATGCGCTGGTGACGGACGCTTGCAGCACGAAGTTGCGGATCAGTCAGGGAGCGGCGGAGCTTTTTGCGTCGGCGGACGGGCCGCTGTTTTTGCCGGGGCATCCGATGGCGGGGCGCGAACACGCCGGGATCGCGCATGCCGATGCGGATTTGTTTCAGAACGCGCCCTATGCGTTGATTGCAGACACGGCGGAAGAGATTTCGACTGCGGCGTCGGGATCGAAAAAGACTGCGGAGATTCATCTCGATCTGAACGCGCAACCCGATCGCGGGGCGACGCTGCGACAGGATGTTCGCGTCGATGCGTTTTTGAAATTGCTCAAGAAAATTGGTGCGCGGCCGCTTTGGCTTGGCGCGCGGCAGCATGATTATGCGGTCGGGCTTGCTTCGCATTTGCCGCAGCTTGTGGCGGTGGCGCTGGCTTCGTTTCTTTATGATCGGTTGGATGAGAATGGGTTGCCGATTACCGTCGCTGGGCCGGGGCTACGTGATACGTTAAGGCTCGCGGGAAGTCCGTATCAGACTTGGCGCGATATTGTGCTGACGAATCGTGAAGTGCTTTCAGCGTCGTTGGATTTGTTGGCGCGGCGCATTGATGATTTGCGGGAGCGGTTGGCGACGCGCGAGTTAGAAGCGGATTTTGATGCGGCGAATGAGTTGTATAAGTTGCTGCGCAGTTTGTAGGCCTTCCAAAGCAAGAAAAAACGGGTTTGCTTCAGTGTTGAGATCGTGCGGACATGGGGCGCAGCAGTGCTGCGCCCCTACACGGAATCGTGTTGCAGATTCTTATTTTAGGTTGAATTTGTCGTGTAAGGGCAAGTTGGCGGAAGAGGTGCCGACCATGACTTCGTAGGTGCCGGGGAGGAGATTCCATTCGTTGGTGGAATCGTCCCAAATGGAGAGGTATTTGGATTCGATGGGGACGCGGATTTGTTTGGATTCGCCGGGCTTGAGCCAGACTTTGTTCCAGCCGATGAGGCGCTTGGGTGGTTCGCTGGCGGAGGCGGGGAGGGCGGCGTAGACCTGGGCGATTTCGGCGCCGTCGCGGCTTCCTGTGTTTTTCACGGTGAATGAAACGTCGGTGACTTTTTTGCCGGGGGCGATTTTCAATCCGGAGTACGCGAATGTTGTGTACGAAAGGCCGTGGCCGAAGGGGAAGAGGACGGGCCTTTTCTCAGCGTCGTACCACTTGTAGCCGACTTTCAGGCCTTCGTCGTAGGTGACGCTGAAGGTGGGTTTGGCTTCACCGGATTTGTTTACGGCGGCTTCGCCGAGTTGATCTT
>DATAMU010000399.1:0-3867 GCA_036266605.1 Candidatus Acidiferrum sp.
GCTGATGGCGGACCTGCTGGACCGCTCCATGAAGCCCGTACAGCAGGCTCTCGAAGACGCCAAGCTTTCGCCGAGCAACATCGAAGAAGTCGTGCTCGTCGGCGGCTCCACACGCATACCGAAAGTGCAGCAACTCGTTCGTAACTTCTTCGGCGGCAAAGAGCCGCACAAGGGTGTGAACCCCGACGAAGTCGTGGCGGTCGGCGCGGCCATTCAGGGCGCCGTACTCGCCGGCGAAGTAAAGGACATCCTGCTGCTCGACGTTACGCCGCTTTCTCTGGGCGTCGAAACGCTCGGCGGCGTGATGACCGTACAGATTCCGCGCAACACCACGATTCCGACGCGCAAAGTCGAAACGTATTCGACCGCTTCGGACAATCAGTCGGGCGTTGAAATCCACGTCATGCAGGGCGAGCGCAAGTTCGCCAAGGACAACCGCTCGCTCGGCACGTTCAAGCTGGACGGAATTCCACCAGCTCCGCGCGGCACACCGCAAATCGAAGTGACCTTTGACATCGACGCGAACGGCATCTTGAACGTCAGCGCGAAGGATAAGGCCACGAACAAAGAACAGAAGATCACCATTCAATCTTCGACCGGCCTCACGAAAGAAGAAGCCGAGAAGATGCGCGTCGAAGCGGAGTCTCACTCCGAAGACGATCGCCGCAGAATGGAAGAGGTCGAATCGCGCAACCGGCTCGACGGCCTGGTTTACCAAGCCGAGAAGCTCGTACGCGAGAATCGCGAGAAGCTCGCGGAAGGCGACGTGAAATCGGTCGAAGAGGCGATCGATGACGCGAAGAAAGCAATGAATGAGGGCGGCACGGCGCGGCTGCGGTCGGCGACGGAAAACGTCGAAGGCAAGCTGCACAAGATCGCCGAGACCCTCTACAAAACTGGCCAGCAGGCCGGAGCTGCCGCAGGAGCGGGAGCCGGGCCGTCGGCGGGTGCGGGACCGAGCGAAGGCTCGTCCAGCGACGCAGGCCAGGACAAGAAGAAAGACGATGTCATCGACGCCGAGTACGTGGATGTCGATGAAAACAAGCGGCCGAACTAACTCCGACGGAGTGTTTGGCCTGAACCGTGGGACCGGGGCGCAGCAACTCAACAGGCTGCGCCCCAACATGGTTTAACGCGCGATGTTCGGCACGAAAGTTCTAACGCAAGATTTGTGAATGCGAATTTGAGTTTTGGCTCCCGCAGTTGACGCGCACACGATGGCTACAACGACCAAACAAGACTATTACGAACTGCTCGGGGTCTCGCGCAAAGCGACCGCGAAAGATATTCGTGCTTCGTTTCGCAAGCTCGCGCGAAAATATCACCCCGACCTCAATCCCGGCGACAAATCGGCCGAAGAAAAATTCAAGCAGTTGCAGGAAGCCTACGACGTACTTTCCGACACGAAAAAACGCCAGATGTACGATCAGGTCGGCTTCTACAGCGACAACTATCAAAGCCCGCCGCCCTCAGGACATGAATCCGGCGGCGCCCCCAACGTCAATTTCGATTTCGGCGGTTTCGACTTTGGCGGTGGCAGTGGCTCTGGCTCGCCCGGTTCAGTAGGCGGCAGCGGCGGCGCAAGCTTCCGCGATCTCTTCAGCCAGTTTTTCCGTGGCGGCGCTCGCGGCGGCGAAATGGAAGTCGAGCAAGAGCCCGGCGGCGATCTCGAATATCAAATCGAAATCGATTTCTGGGACGCGGTTCGCGGCGCCGTGAAAAAACTTCAGATCACGCGCATGGAAACGTGCGAGACCTGCCACGGCACTGGCGCCATTGGTTCACCGCAAACGTGTCCGATTTGCGGGGGCACCGGCACGATTCAGCAAGCCGCCGGCAAAATGCGCTTTAATGTCCCGTGCACGAAGTGCGGCGGCACTGGCAAACTTCGCACCGTCTGCAAGACTTGCGGAGGCGAAGGGCGCCTCCGTCGCACCGAGACGATCGACGTGCGCATTCCCGCGGGAATTGCGAGTGGATCACGCGTACGCGTTTCCGGCAAAGGAAATGCCGGCACGATGGGCGCTCCGGTGGGCGATCTCTATCTTCGCGTCGATGTAAAACCTCATGCGTTTTTCGAACGCAAAGGCAACGATCTTTACGTAAAAGTTCCAGTGACCGTGGCCGAAGCCACGCTCGGCTCAAAAGTCGAAGTGCCAACGATCGATGGTCGCTCGCTCGTTCGAATTCCGCCGGGCACCAACAGCGGCTCTACCCTGCGTCTTCGCGAAAAAGGCGTGCCCGGGCGTAACGGCGCGCGCGGCGACGAATACGTCGAGATTCAAGTGATCGTGCCGAAGCCGACCGACGAGCGCGTCCGCAACTTGATGAAAGAGCTCGAGCAGATCGAGCCAGACGATCCGCGCAAGGATTTGTTCGCGAAGGCGGGCGGCTGACACAAAGCTGCAACAAGATCGTTTCAGAATTTCGGAAGAGTGAGAAAAGGCAAGCGTAGTCGAAGAGAAATCCGTATGGCGATACGAGGACGAAAACGGGCGAAAGCCGGCTACATGATCAGCGCGGTGGCGGAGCTGTACAAACTCCACCCGCAAACTCTGCGCCTCTATGAACGCGTGGGCCTACTAAAGCCATCGCGCTCGCAGGGCAACACGCGCCTCTACACCGACGACGATCTCGAGCGTCTCGACGTCATCCTCACGCTCGCGCGCGACATGGGCGTCAATCTCGCCGGCATCGAAATTATTCTCAACATGCGCGAAAAAATGGTCGAGATGGAAAAGCAGATGACGGAGTTTGCCACCGTCGTCCAGCAGGAACTCTCGCGCGTTGCCGCTCTCCGCAGTGAACCGCCTCCGCGAAACGCAATCGTTCGCGCCACGCCACCCAGAGGTGCGGCGCGAGCGAATCTGCGCGAAGGCTGAAGCACCACACCGATCGCGCGCAGCTTCACATCCTTGTACGGCCGCAACACCGCCTTGTCCTGAGCTTCGAAGGGTGCGCCCCAGCTTGCCCAGACGTCAACCACACCGCGATTCCCTCTTGCCTTCCGATCACAAACGCACCCGCACCTTCGAGATTCTGCCTATCCTTCTCCGCGAACCTCAGTGTCCTCTGCGCCTCTGCGTTATCTTTTCTCCTCGCGCAACTTCACCTCATTCACAATTCGTCCACAGTCCAGCTTGCTGTCTCCTCCCCGCCCTCGTATTCTGTCGTTCGACACGACTACGATGCCCCTCGAAAATTGCCAACTCTGCCGCGGCACCGGTTACAAACTCGTTCCCCGCCCCGACGGCGCCGGTAAATTCGCCGTCCCCTGCGACTGCGGCATGGAAGAGCGTGCCAATCTGGTTATCTCTCGCGCGCGTATCCCCAAGCGCTACGAACATTGCGACTTCGAAAGCTACGTCACCGATCTCGTCGACGGCAAAACCTGGTCCGCGCAGCACACCCAATCCCTCAAGCTCGCCAAGAGCTACACAGAAACTTTCACCCGCGACTTCCCGGGCGGCTCCGACAAGGGCCTCCTCTTCATGGGCCCATCCGGCGTCGGCAAAACGCACCTCGCCGTCGCCGCGCTCAAAGAACTCATCGTCCGCGGACACGCCTGCCTCTTCTGCGACTACCGCGAGCTCCTCAAAGAAATCCAGGCCAGCTACAACCCGTCTAGCGAATCCACCGAAATGTCCGTCCTCGACCCCATTCGCACCATCGAAGTCCTCGTCCTCGACGACCTCGGTGCCAGCAAGCCCTCCGACTGGGTTCGCGACATCGTCAGCATCGTCCTCAACGCGCGCTACAACGAGAAACGCACCACCATCATCACCACCAACTATCTCGACAATCCCACGTCCGCCGGTGAAGCCACGCGCGGCCCCGGCGGCAAGCTCATCCCCGCCGTGCGCGAAG
>DATAMU010000400.1:0-2612 GCA_036266605.1 Candidatus Acidiferrum sp.
GCGGCATGTCTGATTTTGAGATGCGCCTCGAAGATCTAAAACAGAAAACCGTCGAAGATCTGAACAAGTCCGCCGAATGGTACGAGAAGCGCGCGCAAAACCAAACCCAATCCGCTGCCGACAAAGCGAGTGAGCAAGCCGCAAAGCAATTGCGCGAGCAAGCCGGACATATCACCAACGAATTCGCCGGCGAACTCGACCAGTCGAGCCGTAACTTCGTCGCCTACGCGCAAACGCAAATGGCCGACGTAGTTTCGGAAGCATTCGAACGCGCGCGTTCACTCTTTTCGGAAGCCGCCGAAACGACGACCGCGGCCTTTATCGACGAAATTCAACAACACGCACGGCGCGACCTCGACGGATTCGAAGCCGAACTGAAGCGTTCGACATCCGAAACCCGATCGCTTATCGACACCGCACACTCCGAGCTCGCCCAGCGCGTTACCACCGAACAAGAAAACTTCCTCCACCGCTTCCAGGATTCCCTACACGGAACGATTGAGGCAGGCGTCGCCGAAGCGAACGAACGCGTCCAGGCAGGCTTCCGCCCGGTGATCGAATCTTGGAAAGCAATGACTGCGGCGCAGCAGGATGAGTTGCAGAATTCGTACGCTCGTATCGGCGATCAGGCCGCAACACAATTCCGCGACCGGCTCGACAACGTTTCGAACCAATGGATGCTCGCGACGGTAACGTCGTTCGATCACCAGTCTCGGGATTCGGTAGCCCGCGTCACGGCCGGCGCCGAAGAAAAGTTGCGCGAGACCTTCACCAAGGTCTTCGGCGATATGGGCGATGCTCTGCGCGATCGCATGCGCGAAATCGCATCGAACCTGAACTTTGCGGCTCCTGCATCGATCTCATCCGCAAATACGGCGCCAACGACGGTCGATGCAAGCGAAACCAAGAGCGAATCGGAGCAGTAGTCATCATTCACGCCGCAAAAGCGTGAAACCGAACTGAGTGAAGTTCGAAGCTACTTGCCTGCTAGCATGATCGGCTCAGTCTCGACGAGTTTCAGAGATTTCACCATCCCACGCGTCGTCTCTTTGTATTTCTTAAAATGCGGACTTTGGAGATGCGCTTCATACGCAGCTTGATCTCTATACGTTTCAAGAATTCTGACCTCAGTGGGATGGCCCTTCACGGAAACCGCATACAGCATTAGCACTCCCGGTTCTTCCCGAACTGAGGTCGCGATCTCGGCCGAGAGTGCGTTCTTATACGCAGCGACTTGTCCCGAATCGATTTCCAACTCAGCGATGCGAACCAAAGGCGCCGGCTTCCTCATTTGTGTTTGACCATCCGCCGATATCACTACGCAAAGACCTGCTCCAATCGCCACAATATCGGCCAGAATCCGAAAAAACTGCATCAAAGTGCACCTCCAAAGCCAAGGCCGGCTCATGCCGTCTCGCACCGCTATTATCGGACCCAAAGTCTCTGATCGCAGCCCAAAAATCATCAACAGTCTTTACAAATGTCCAATTGACAATTTACAAAACTACGGTGTAAACACTCGCCAACCGAATCGCCGCCGCTTGTGTCAGCGGTGGTTGTCCTCGATGTAACAAAGATTTCGGCCCTGTAAATCTTTTCTCGAGGTGGAACCCATTGAAACTCGCAATACGCATGTTTGTGCCGTTCCTTGTCTTGTTGGGTTGTGTTTCGCCAGCATTCGCACAATCCGACGCAGCCGTTGAAGGACGAGTCGCGCTTCCCTTTCCAACGCGCGACACACCGAAACCGATCGACCGCGGAGCGTTCAGCTCGCAATCTACACTCACCGTCACAGTCGCACTTCGTCTCCGCAATAGCGACGAAGCCGAAGTACTTCTCAATGCAGTCCACACACCCGGCAACGCAAAATTCCATCAATTCCTGACGCCAGAGCAATTCGATCAAAAATTCAGCCCTGCCCCCGCCGAGGTCGCGAAGGTGATCGCGCATTTCGCCAAACTCGGACTCGCCGCCGAGCGATCGACGTCCACAACTTTGACCGTTAAGGGCGACGCCGCAGCCTTCGAACGCGCCTTCAATGTCAGCCTCCATTCTTTCGAGGTTCCCGCCCACGGAAGAAACGCCGGCTACAGCTTCCACGCGCCACTAACCCGCCCCACAGTTCCCGACGAGATCTCATCCTCGGTCATGGCCGTCGCGGGTCTCGATACGCATCCAAGTTTTCGCCCGCGTCTCATTTACACTCCCAAGACGATCAAGCCTGTTCACGTCGTGTCGCACTCCAGCACCACGACGAACCCTCCGGGTCAGCTTTTGGTAAGTGACTTCGCGCAGTACTACGATGTTCTACCGCTGTACAACCAGAACATCACGGGCGCAGGGCGCACGATTGGTATCGTCACGTTGGCGTCCTTTACGCCCAGCGACGCATTTGCCTACTGGAGCGCCGTCGGTCTCAACGTCAATTCGAATCGCCTAAAAATCGTGAACATCGATGGCGGCTCCGGCGCACCCAGCGACAAATCGGGCTCCGACGAAACCACGCTCGACGTCGAACAGTCCGGTGGTATCGCACCCGGCGCCAACATGATCGTCTATGAGGCGCCCAATACCAATCAAGGCTACATCGACGCTTTTGCCAAAGCGATTCA
>DATAMU010000401.1:0-11884 GCA_036266605.1 Candidatus Acidiferrum sp.
AAAAGAAAGGCTCGTTCAGTCTTGAGGAATCTCTCGTCACGCTCGTCCGCAACGGCAGCATCGACCGCGAAGACGCCTTGCTCTGCGCCATCCACCCCGACGACCTCGACATCCTCCTCAAGCCCACCACGACCGCCGCCAACGGCTAGCATTCAACCGTTTGTCATCCTGAGGCCGCTGAAAGCGGTCGAAGGATCTCAACGTCAAACTCTACCGACAAATCCGAACACCCGCCTATTCCTAAGAAAAATATAATCTTGACACTATTACGGTTGTGTTATCCTTCCACCCGCGTCTACGAGCCTCCTCTCACCTCGTTATCGCCTTAAAACGAGATTCAGGTCGATCGCTCCCAGCGATCGCGGAGGAAGCCATGTCCCCAGCCGACAAAGCCGTCGCAGCTCTCGAACGTTTTCACTCCGGTGACTACGAAACCGCCGTTCACCTTTTCGCCGAGGCCGCCGAAGAACAGCCCACCACCGAAATCCTCAACGATCTCGGCTACGCGCAACAGACCTGCGGCCATATTCAGGAAGCCGAGCGCAGCTTCCGCGAAGCCCTGAACATCGCCCCCGACGACACCCAAGCCGCCATCAATCTCGGCGCTCTCCTTTTCAACAAAGGCAAGATTGAAGCCGCCGCCTACTGGCTCGAGCGCGGCATCAGTTCGATCGATTCCGCCCGCCGCACCGCCGTCCGCCGGATCATCGCCGACACCGAGTCCCGGCCAAACCCGGTGTCAACCGCAACGCATCTTCACGTCGCCGCGCGCCGCGACGTCCAATAGCGCCGGCTCCGGCGTAAAAATTCACTCGACGCGCACCTCGCGACCTATTCCTACTTCATCCGGCTTTAATAATGCTCCCCTTGACATTCGAGGTGAGGGTGCGTAGTCTCCACCTAGAATGTCTACTAAAGACGAACTCGACCGCATCGAAATGCTCCAGGGCACGCTCGACCTGCTGATTCTCCGCACGCTTGTGCTCGGCCCCGCGCACGGCCACGCCATCGCCAAGGCCATCGAATTCCGCTCCGACGAAGTCCTTCAGGTAGAGCAAGGCTCGCTCTATCCCGCGCTCCATCGCCTCATCAAGCGCAAATGGATCAGCGCCGCCGACGGTACCTCCGAAAACAATCGTCGCGCAAAATTTTATTCGCTCACGCCCAAAGGCCGCGCCCAACTCGACCTCGAAACCCGCAAGTGGGACAAATTCGCCGGCGCCATCGCCCGCATCCTCCGCCCCGCAAAGCAGGAGAACAAGCCGTGAGCCGTCACCAAAAAAAGCACCCCCTCTCCGATCTCGAATCCGACATCCAGAATCACATCGAAATCGAAACGCAAGACAACATCGCCCGCGGTATGTCTCCCGAAGAAGCCCGCTACGCCGCCATCCGAAAATTCGGCAACGTCACCCGCGTCATGGAAGACACCCGCGAAGTCTGGGCCATCCAGTGGCTCGACCACCTCATGCAAGATTTGCGCTTCGCCCTCCGCGGCATCCGTAAATCCCCGCTCTTCGCCACCGTCGTCGTCCTCACCCTCGCCCTCGGCATCGGCGCCAACACCGCCATCTTCACCATCATCGATGCCGTGATGCTCCGCGCCATCCCCGTCTCCGACCCACAACATCTCGTCGTCTTCAGCTGGTCCGCCCACAAAGAACCCGATCTCTCGGGACACAGCTCTTTTGGTGACTGTCACGGCCCCGATTGCTCGCTCTCGGTTCCTTACTATCAGGCTGTACGCGCCCACGGGGGCGATGCGTTTTCCGGAATGGCCGCATTCTGCGGCCCTTTGCAGGTCAATCTCAGCGGCAATGGCCCAGCGACGCTTGCCCAGGGAACATACGTCTCGCACGACTTTTTCTCGACGCTAGGCGTCCCAATGTTTATTGGCCGTCCGGTCGGCCCCGAAGACGACACGCCCGGCGCACCCGCCGTGGTCGTGCTCGACTACAACTACTGGCATCGAGACTTTGCTTCGGATCCTGCCGTACTCGGCCGCACCGTTCGACTGAATGGAATCCCCGCGACGATTGTGGGTGTTGCCGATCCGCGCTTCACCAATTTCACACCCGGCAAATTTCAGGATTTTTACATGCCGCTTTCGTTGGTCACTCAAGTGCGGCCCGAGTGGTGGGACACCGGCGACCGCGACTTCGATCCCGCAAGTTTTTGGGTCGTGGTCATCGGCCGTTTGAAGCCGGGCGTTTCCATCGCGCAGGCGCAAGCCGTGTCGGCGAACATTTTTCGCAATCAAGTAATCCACGGAGACAAACCGCTTTTCACCGAAGCCGACGATCCTGCCATTCACCTCGAGTTGATTCGAAGCGGCTTGAACGGAGAGAGCAGCCAAATTGCGCAGATGCTGTACCTCATGATGATCGGCGTCGGTATGGTGTTGTTGATCGCGTGCTCCAACGTGGCGGGATTGATGCTCGCGCGATCCGCACGCCGCCAGAAAGAAATGGCGCTCCGCATCGCCATCGGAGCCGGACGAGGCCGAATCGTCCGTCAGTTGCTGACGGAAAGCACCTTGCTCTCGACGCTCGGCGGCCTTCTCGGAATCGTCGTTGCCGTCTGGGGAGTGCGTGCGATCACTCATTTTGTCGCATCGGGTATGAACGACACTTTTCCGTACGTGATCGACCTCAATTGGCGTGTTCTCGCATTTACACTGGCCGCGACGATCGTGACGGGCATTCTTTTCGGCCTCGCCCCCGCTCGACGCTGCGCACGCGTCGATGTGAATCCTGCGCTGAAAGAGAGTCCATCGGCTATGCCGAGGCCCTCGAACGGCCGTTGGCTGCGTTTGGGCGACGCTCTCGTTGTGGCGCAAGTGGCTCTGTCGATTTTTGTGGCCGTCGGCGCCGGGCTTCTTGTTCGAACGTTGCAGAATCTTCGCAACATCGATCCCGGCTTCCGATCCGAAAACATTCTGCTGTTCGGAGTAAATCCGGTTCTGTCCGGCTACGACGGTGCGAAAGCGATGCAGCTTTGCGCTACCCTGCAACGTCGTTTTGCCGCCATGCCGGGCGTGGCCTCGGTCTCGTATTCCGGTCATGCGCTCCTTAGCGGAAGCCGTTCCGGGCGCGATGTTCATCTCGACGGGGCTTCGCCGCAATCGAATGTGCTCGTCGATACGATGGCGATCGGTCCCGACTTTTTCTCCACGATGAAAATTCCTCTCCTCTCGGGGCGCGCGTTTGTCGCTCAGGATTTCGCCTCAGCTGCGGCCACCGATGCGGCTGTCGACGCGGCGCAGCGTGCCGGAGAGGCCGCGGTAAAAAAGGCGTCTCCAGCTCAACCGCCACAGTTTCCCCCGATCCACGCGGCGCCGACTCCTGTGCTCATCAATCGCGCGTTCGCGGAGAAAAACTTCTCGAACCAAAATCCGGTCGGAAAGCACCTAGGCGCTTCCGACCACAACCCCAATCCGGGCGGCCTTCCGCCCGGCTACCTCATCATCGGAGTCGTCGGCGACACGAAATACTCGGAATTGCGCCGTGAGATCAAGCCGGGCATGTATCTTCCGCTGACCGGCAACAGCCTTCACTTTGAGCTGCGCACCGCAATGAATCCAGCGTCGTTCATACCTGCCGTTCGTGAAATCGTCAGCGGCGTCGATCGAAACCTCCCGCTGTTTGAAGTCATGACGCAGTCCGATCAAGTCGACCGTATGTTGTTTCAAGAACGCCTGATGACGCGTGTCGCTGGATTATTTGGCGCGCTGACGCTGGCGCTGGCATGCTTCGGACTCTACGGCTTGCTTTCCTACGAAGTGGCCTGGCGCACACGCGAACTCGGCATCCGCATGGCGCTGGGCGCGCAATCGCGAGACATCCTGCGCCTCGTCATCAAGCAAGTCGTCATCATCATCGCCATCGGCCTCGCGGCCGGCGTAGCCGCCGCACTCGGCCTCACGCGCTTCATGTCCGATATGCTCTACAACGTCCGTCCCAACGATCCGACAACGATCGCCGCCGTCGCCGCGCTCCTCGCTGTCGTTGCGCTCGCAGCGTGCTACCTGCCCGCCCGCCGCGCTATCCACACCGACCCCATCATCGCCCTCCGCCACGAATAAATCGCCGCACCCGCAATTCCTTTCGAACCAGTCCAGCACACGGCTGACGGCAAGGCTCGCAAATCGCTTTTTCTGGCCTGCTTGCTCAGAGTCGCAGGAGTTTCTTGCATCGACCCGCGCGCTCGGCCAACCCCCGCTTCAAACGGCCCAAAATCGAGTGCCTCAATCCTTCGCGAGCCAACCGATCCGCCACCTCCGGCACACGCTCTGCTATTTGATCCGCGAGTACTCCCACTCGCTGGAGCAGACCTTCTGCATCGACGCGCACCTCTTTTGCCATTTTTTGCCACTGCCGTAATCCAATCTCATCCAGCCGGTATTGCCCGCCGATCTTCATTGCCAGCCGCACTTTTCGCAGATCGGAATCCGCATACGGCAGCACACTGGCCAGATCGTAGAGCGGCGCCAACCGGATGCTTTCACCGATCAGCACCGCGTAATTTTTCGCGTGCGCATCGGTTCCCGCAATCAGCCAGTTGAACGCGACCGCGTCGACAAACGTCCGTACATCCTCTTCGGGTTTCGTCGAATATGTCCGCAGCATCTCTATGGTCCGTCCTACTCCGGGTCCGCCGTCGCTCTCGTACTTTTGCGTCGGAGAGATCGCCAACGCCTGGCAGATGTCCTCTTGGTGGATTCGCTGAAACGCTGCCCGCGCCACCTGCACGCGATCGTACCGCTCCACCACGATCGCGATCTCATCCTCGAATCGTTCGATTCTGGAATTCGGCACCGCGAAACCCAACGCGCGCGCTAGTTCCAGGCAGAAATGCTCGTTCTCGACGTGTCCGTCAAATTCGCCCGTCGGTGGTTTCAGGATGTGCGTTGTTGGCACGCGGCCCGACGGAAGTCCCCACCGTCGGTTCAAGAAGAACAGTGCCGTCTTTGGCTGTGCCCCTGCGAGGCTGAATTGTCCCGTGTCTCGCGGCAGCCTCCATGCCCCGTGGTCCGCGCGCAGCGCGCGCAATCTCTCGGCGATCATCGCTTCGGTCAGCCAATTCACGTCGGCCGGCGTTGCGCGACGCAGCGCTTCAACTCTCTCAGGCTGCACGAACTGCACTGCGCCCGGCGAATCTTCTCCGACATTTGCGATGAGCCCGAAGGCGTTACGCGCGGAGACGTGGAATTTCCGTCCCCACTTGGCCAGAACCTGTTCGTTGTCGGGCAGTAGTCCCCACAGATACGCATCGATTTTCGAGTGTCCGTGTTCCGCCAGTGCCAGCGGCATGGATAGCGACAACGGGAATGAGTCCTCTGCGGTGCGCCATCGATCGTCGTAGGTGAAGGACAGCCGCCCGTTGCGATCCCGCTGTACGCGTCCCATCTCCCGGTTTTCAACCAGGGCGACAAGTTCGGGTGTCCCGCTCATGGCTTCTTGTTCCGCAAGCCATCGAGCAGTCCGTCGATATTGATCTGCCTTCGCCGCTTTTCCTTTTGTTTGCCGGATCGCTTGTTCTTCCCGGCGGCGGCAACCGGCCGTTCTCCGGGCCTGACGTTCGTCGAAAGCCCCAGGGCATTCATGGCTCGCAGCACCAGCCCCAGATGAGCTCCAGGTTTCCCCTTCTCCAGCGCCACAACCCACTCCCGTCCGACGCCAATCATGCGTGCCAGGTCGGCCTGTTTCATTCCCCGCTCGATCCTGCGATCTCGGATAACCGCCCCAAAATCCGCCGGCGTTCTCAGCTTCATCTCGCCCTCCGCCCCGGATTGTCCCGGCGCCATTCATCAAAGTGGTCGTTCGGCAACATCCTATCAAAGTGGTCGATATACAACAATCCCAAAAGTTGGTTTTTTACAACATCATCACATGTGGTCGATAAGCAACTTCAGCGTTTCCGGCCTTATGCCGCCCGGTTCCACGCCATCCCCGCTTCCAGGCCGCCGCGTTTTTGATTCTGGAACCTGAACGGAGTTTCCAGCATCGCTGGCGTTCCGGCCGCATACAATCGTTTTGCGATGACCCAGGCGAACGGCGATGTAAAACGGAGTTGGACGCGGCTCGATGGGGTGGATTTGCTGCGTGGGCTGGCGATTCTGTTGGTGCTGCTGAATCACGTCAACATGCGGCTCGTGATCGAGCATGTGCCCTACACGGCGGGGATTCCGAAGCCGCTGGTACATGCGTTCGTGTGGAATGGGCAATTTGGCGTTCAGATATTTTTCGCGATCTCGGGTTTCTTGATTACGTCGATCACGCTGAAACGCTGGGGCGCTCTCCCAAAGATCAAGCTTCGCGATTTTTATTTGCTGCGGATGGCGCGCATCGGGCCACTGTTGCTGGCGTTGCTGGCCGTACTCAGCGTGCTGCACTTCACTGGACTCGAAGACTTCCACGTCTCGGCGAAGACCGGAGGGCTCGGACGCGCGCTGCTTGCGGCGCTTACGTTTCATGTCAACGTACTCGAAGCTCGGCACGGATATTTGCCGGGAAATTGGGATGTGCTGTGGTCGCTGTCGGTCGAGGAGATGTTTTATCTCTTCTTTCCTATTGCGGCCTGGCTGCTTGGTCGCGTGCGGCTTTTCGTGCCCTTTCTTTTCATTTTCATCGTGCTGGGTCCATTCGGACGCACGACTCTCGCGCATGGCAACGACACCTGGCAGGAGTATTCCTACCTTGGCGGCATGGATGCGATTGCACTTGGCTGCTTGACGGCGATTATTTTGTCGCAGGTTAAGTTTTCGCCGGTGATGCTGCGCGTCCTTGGCTGGATCGGATTTGCGCTCGTGTTCGGCATGCTCGCCTTCTCGGGTTTTCCGTTTTTGTTTCCTCTGGGTGCGACCGGACTCGAAGAGACCCTGCTGGCGATCGGTGCATGCTGCTTGATCATTGCGGCGGCGCGGACGCAGTGGCAATGTCCCGGGTTCTTGAAACCGATGCTCCGGCTGGGGCAGCGCAGCTATGAGGTCTATCTGACGCATATGTTCGTGGTATTCGCGTTCTTCCACACATTTCTCGCGTTGGGCAAACCGATGTGGTTCGTGCCGCTCTTCTTTCTCCTCACGATCATCGTCGGGACTCTACTAGGCGACCTCGTCGCGAGCTTCTATTCGGATCGCATGAATGCGAAGCTGCGGCACCATTGGGGCGAAGGGAAGCTGGGTTCTGCGCTTGAGGCAGACACGGCTCCTCCAAGTGATGGCGCCCTGCCCGCAGCCAACTAGGTTGACCCGGCGCGTTCGAACGCCTGCGCAAAGCCAAGCGTCTCAATCGCTTACGATTACCATTGACATAACATTACGTTCTTGCTATGCTTGGTGTGTCGCAAAATTCAATTCGAACAACACCGAGTTACGCTCGCCGCTAAACCCCTCCCTTTCTGCAACTTCCACACTCTTGTTTTTCGGCCTCCCAGCCAACTGACAGAAAATCCAGCACTTGCGGACTCTTTCAAAAATATAGGGGGTATACCCCTCTTCGTCCCATTTCGGAACTCGTTCGGAAGAATATCCGCAGGGATACAGATTGGTTGTGGACAGGCTACCGCGAGCTTTGGGCTAGCTCTGCGGTTGGAGGGCGGGGAATTCGTTAGTGGCGTTGACTTCGACGCGGTTGCCGCCGGCGCGTTTGGCGGCGTAGAGGGCTTTGTCGGCTTGGGCGACGAGGGCGGGGAACGTGGGGGCGCCTTTGCCGCAGAAACCGGCGATGCCGAAGCTGGCGGTGATGGAGACGCGCTTGCCGCCGAACTCGAATACGCAGGCGGCCCATTCTTCGCGCAGGCGATTGATGGTGACTTCGATATAGCGCTTTTCGACGTGAGTGATGACGAGGAGGAATTCGTCGCCACCCATGCGGCCGCAGATATCGGAAGCGCGCGTGTTGCCCTTGAGCACTTCGGAAAAGCGTTTCAACACGATGTCGCCGGCATCGTGACCGTGGCCGTCGTTGATTTCTTTAAAGGAGTCGAGGTCGGCCTGCACGACCCACATGGGGAATCCGTGACGCGCAGCGCCGCGCAGCTGCCGGTCGGCCCATTCTTCGATCGCGCGGCGGTTCGGGAGATCGGTCATCGAGTCGGTGTGGGCGAGGGCTTCGAGGAGGCGATTTTTGGCGTCGATCTCGCGATGGAGATCGACGGTGCGGCAACCGACTCCGATGCGTGCGAGGAGTTCGCCGGCGTCGAAGGGCTTGGTGAGATAGTCGTCAGCTCCAGCGGCGAGTCCCTTCACGACGTTGTCTTTTTCGGATTTCGCGCTGAGTACGATGACGTAGGTGTATTCGCGCTGCTCTTCGGCGCGGATTTTTTGCAGGAGTTCGAGGCCGGAAAAATCGGGCAGCATCCAGTCGGTGACGACGATGGGAGGAGCGTGTTTGCGGAAAAGCTCCAGCGCTTCCTCGCCATTTTTGGCGAAGAGGAGCGTATGGCCGGACGGTTCGAGCGCGTGCTCCACAAGCTTGCGGGAGACGGCGGAATCGTCAACGACCAAGACCTGGCAGCTTGGCAGAACTTTCTGCATGAGTTCCCGGCGACCGCCTGAAAGATTTCTCAGGGTGGGTTTTGCTCATATTAGCAAGCAGGAGCGGGGAGCGTCGCTCCGGCAAGTTCTGTATATAGTCTAAACGGTCATCCCCAGTAACGGGTTTGTAACATGTGGATGGGTAGTGCTAGCAGAGAATCGGGAAAAAGGAGCCCGGCGTTGCCGCGCCCATACGAATTTATACGGATTTAGGCGCCGGCTCCTTGAACTTTGACCAGGAGTTCCGCGAATTTTTGTTTGCGCTCGGTCTGGTCGTGGCCGCCTTCAGCGTCGGCGAGCTGGGTGATGTTCATCGAGCAGAACTTCGGGCCGCACATGGAGCAGAACTTTGCTTCCTTGTAGAAGTCGTCGGGCAAGTTCTCGTCGTGCATGGCCTTGGCGGTGGCGGGGTCGAGCGACAGCTCGAACTGTTTGTTCCAGTCGAAGAGGAAGCGGGCGTAGCTGAGAGCGTCGTCGCGATCGCGTGCGCCCGGGCGATGGCGAGCGACGTCGGCGGCGTGGGCTGCGATTTTGTAGGCGATGACGCCTTGCTTCACATCTTCGGGATTCGGCAGGCCGAGGTGCTCTTTCGGCGTGACGTAGCAGAGCATCGATGCGCCGTGCCAGCCGATCATCGCGGCGCCGATGGCGCTGGTGATGTGGTCGTAGCCGGGCGCGATGTCGATGACGAGCGGGCCGAGCGTGTAGAACGGCGCTTCGTGGCACCACTCCATTTCCTTATCGACTTGCTCCTTGATCTTGTCGAGCGGGACGTGACCGGGGCCTTCGATCATGACCTGGACGTCGTCTTCCCACGCTTTCTTGGTGAGTTCGCCGAGGACTTTCAATTCGGCGAATTGCGCTTCATCGCTGGCGTCGGCGATGCAGCCGGGCCGAAGACCGTCTCCGAAAGAGAAGCTGACGTCGTGCTTCTTGAACACTTTGATGACGCGTTCGATATTTTCGTAGAGGAAGTTTTGCTTTTTGTGATGCTCCATCCAGTGCGCCATCAGCGAGCCGCCGCGGCTGACGATGCCGGTGATGCGCTTGCGGACGAGAGGAACGTGTTCGCGAAGGACGCCGGCGTGGATGGTCATGTAATCGACGCCTTGCTCGGCTTGCTCTTCGATGACTTCGAGCATGAGGTCGAAGGTGAGATCTTCGGGGCGGCGAACGCGGGAGATGGCTTCGTACACGGGCACGGTGCCGACCGGAACGGGCGAGGCGTTGATGATGGCTTGGCGAATTTCGGGAATGTTGCCACCGGTGCTGAGGTCCATCACGGTGTCGGCGCCGTAGTGGACGGCGTGATGGAGTTTCTTCAGCTCTTCGTCGATGTTCGAGGTCGTGGCGGAATTGCCGATATTGGCGTTGATTTTGCAGGCGGTGGCGATGCCGATGGCCATGGGCTCGAGATTCCGGTGGTGGATGTTGGCGGGGATGATGCAGCGGCCGCGGGCGACTTCGCTGCGGACGACTTCGGGATCGAGCTTTTCGCGCTTGGCGACGTACTGCATTTCTTCGGTGATGACGCCTTTGCGGGCGAAATGCATTTGCGACATGTTGCGGTTGCCGTTGGCGTTGGCTTGGGCGGCTTCGCGTGATTCGATCCAGGTGTCTCTCATTGCCATGTGGTGCCCCCGTGATGCGCGTGTTTCGTGATCCGTGTTCCGTGACTGTTGATGCGAGATGCGCGTTGTTTTTTGCGACTTCGATTATGGCATTCGGGAATGGGTGCGGCAACTCGACGGCTTGTAGCTGCTAGCGAGCGATTGGCGATGGAGCTTACGCCTCAAAAGCGGCGCGCCAGCGCCGCACTCCATATAGGCCTGGGCGGGGAAGGATCGAGAAATAGGCGAAATTTGAGTGAGGCAGGGGTTAGGCGGATTCGCCGCGAGAGAAGAGTTTGCTGAATTGATCGATGGTGGCGGGGGGGATGGAGACGAGCTTGGTATTGGCGATGACGTGCTCGGGATTGGCCATGCCGACGAGGGCGGTGGTGATGCCGGGGGCGCTACGGGCGAATTGGAGGGCGCGCTGGGCGTCGGATTCGAGGCCGAGGGCTTCGGCGACGAAGGGAGGGAGATTGCGCGTGACCTGGCCCTGAAGGAGGGAGGCGCTGGCGACGAGGGTAATGCCGAGGTCGGAGGCGGCTTCCATGGCGGTTTTTTCTTTGCCGTTGACGGTTTGACTGCCCATCGTGAGGGCTTCGGTCATGCCCAGATTGAAGGGGAGCTGGACGAAGCGGAAGTGATGATCTTTACCTGCCACGTCGGTGGCAATGGATTCGATTTCGGCGAGTTGCATGGCGTCGCGTGCGCGGGCTTCCTGGCGGAAGCCATTCCAGGTGGCCATGCCGTAGAACTGGATTTTTCCGGCTTGCACCATGGATTCGAGAAATATAAATGCGTCGCGGATGCGCTCGTGAAAATCGGGGCGCGAGATTTCGCCGAGCTGCGATTCGGGATTGTGGAGGTAGTAGACGTCGATACAATCGACACCGAGATTTTTGAGGCTGCGGCCGAGTTGATTCTCGAGGAAGCGCGGCGTCATGCAGTGGCTGCCGCCGACGATATCGTTGGGCGTGAGGATGCCGGGTTGGATGTATTCGCGATAGAAGTAGTCGTTGGGATCGGAAGGCATGGAGCCGTCGGGCGTGAGGTAGCCGCCCTTGGTGCAAAGGACGAATTCTTCGCGGGAGAAGCCTTTTTCTTTGAACAGGTATTTGATGGCGGCGCCGATGCTGCGCTCGCTGCGTTGAAAACGATAGTTGATGGCGCTGTCGATGAAGTTGATTCCTTTTTCGACGGAAGCGGCGACGCAAGCGGCGTAGGCCTGATCGGCTTTGTCGCTGGGCGGGCCGAGGTAGGTGCCGATGCCGATGGAAGAGAGGACGAGCCCCCGCGATTCGCGGAAGTGGCCGTCGGCGGCTTGGCCGGGGAAGCGTTGCGCGTACTTTGCGGTGCCGGCTGCTGTGGCGTGAGTGGTCGTCATTGTTGCGGGCTCTTTCCTTGACCGTTCGAGTTTTCGTCGGGCGGTTGTTGCGTATTCTCAGTTTCGGATTTCTTGGATGCGGCGGGTTCGCTTTCTTTCGGCAACAGAAGGCGCGAACAGGCGCGCAGGATTCTGCGATAGGGCCAATCCTTTTCATGGAAGAAGATTTCGCCTTCGCGGGGATTACTGTAATACCAGCGAGCCAGAAGCCACAAATGTTCACCGAGTTCGGTGCGGCTTGCGGCGGCACTTGGCATCGCGATTATCGGAGTTGAGTTTGCCGCATCGGTGGATTCTGAGGTCGCGGCGTCCGCCGCGCTTACTGCGCCCGCGCTCGCACTCATTTTCGGT
>DATAMU010000402.1:0-2167 GCA_036266605.1 Candidatus Acidiferrum sp.
GAATATTCAGCAGTCGTTTTCGACGAAGCTCACGAGATGGAAGACGTCGCCAGCGATTACTTCGGCCGCCAGATCTCGAACTATCGCTTCGAAGAGCTCTCACGCGACGTCGATAACACGCTTCGCATGTTGCGTCTCGGCTCTGCCGCGCTGCTGCGCAAAACGCAACGCATCCGCGAACGCTCGCGCGAATTCTTCGACACATTTCCGCCGCGCGACGGCCGCTTCCCGTTCACCCGCCCCGAGCGTGCCGCATTTCTCGAACAAAATCGCGAAGCCTACGACGCGCTCACAACGTCGCTCAAGGGCCTCGAAACCGAGTTCGCCGCGCTCACGCAAAAGCCCGAAGAACTCACGCGCCTCGCGCGCCGCAGCTTCGAGATTCGTCAGGAGCTTTCCTTCCTCTTCGAATCCAACGAGAAAAATTTTGTCTACTGGTATGAGCGCCGCAACAAAGGCGTCTTCCTCGCCGCTACTCCCATCGACGTCAGCCAGATCCTGCGCGAACGCCTGTTCGAGACGTTCGACACCGTCGTGCTTACCTCCGCCACCCTCACCGTCGGCGGCCGCTTCGAATACATTCGCCAGCGCGTCGGCCTCGATCACACGAAAGAGCGTTCGCTGCCGCCCGAGTTTGACTGGGCGAATCAAGCTCTCCTCTATACGCCGCGCACGATTCCCGATGTGCGCAACCCTGGCTTCGGGTCCGCAGCGGCCGACGAAATCGTCAATCTGCTCGAACTCAGCCAAGGCCGCGCCTTCTGCCTCTTTACCAGCTATTCGCAGATGAGAGATTTGTTCGAGCGCGTAAGCAATCGCGTCGATTTCCCGCTGCTCCTGCAAGGCACCGCGCCACGATCGGTACTCCTCGAGCGCTTCAAAAACACTCCCGGCTCCGTCCTGTTCGCCACGGCCAGCTTTTGGCAAGGCGTCGACGTCCCCGGAGATCAACTCTCTTGCGTCATCGTCGATCGCTTGCCGTTCGCCGTTCCCAGCGATCCGATCGTCGCCGCCCGCGTCAGCGCGCTTCAGGAAGAAGGGCGCAATCCCTTCGCCGAATTCCAGGTTCCGCAGGCCGTTTTGGCGCTCAAACAGGGCTTCGGCCGCCTGATTCGCACGAAAACCGACCGCGGTGTGCTCGCTTTGCTCGATAGCCGCATCGAACGAATGCCCTATGGTAAAATTTTCTTAGAGTCGCTGCCGCGATACGCCACAACCCACGATCTCAGAGACGTGGAGCGGTTCTTCCTCCAGGGGCAGCAAGGGCAACCTGGGAAGAAATCGCATCGGGCGTAGGCCGCGCTTAAGCGACTTGCTTCAGGGGATCGGATGTTTCAGGTAAGCGTCGAAGACACATTTTCATCGGGCCATGCGTTGCGCGGATATCGCGGTAAATGCGAAAACGTGCACGGGCACAACTATCGCGTCCGCATCACCGTCGAGGGGCCTCAGCTCGATTCGGTCGGTTTGCTTGTCGATTTCACTTTGCTTAAGCAAGTGATGCGCGAAATTATGGGCCGGCTCGATCATCAATTTATCAATGACCTCGAGCCGTTTCGCACCGTGAATCCTTCGGCCGAAAATCTCGCGAAATATTTTTACGACGAGATGCAACGTGGCTTGAAAGATTTGCCGCCCGGCGCTCGCATCACGGAAACGATCATCTGGGAAACGGATACGAGCCAGGCGAAGTACAGTCCCGCGAAATAATCTCGGGGTAGAAAGCAGCTTTCGATTTCGATGCAAACCGGGGCAACCCAGCCCGGGTAACCAGAACGAAAATCGGCGCAATACCGGCACGAAATGAACCGCGCGATTTACATCATCATGGTTCCGGTCGTTCTCGTGGCCGTTGGTTACATTTTGATTTTTCGTGCAGTGGGACTCGCTCCCGGTTACGGACATTTGTTAGTCGCAATGGCGCTGTTCGCTGGCGTCGCGTGGTGGATGGTAAGAAAAAGTGCAAAGACCTCTGGTCCCCAGAAATCGAAGAACGATTGAATCGCAAGCGGTCTTTATCACCGAGATCTTCAAGTCGATTCAAGGTGAAGGCACGCGTGCAGGTCTGCCATGCGTTTTCGTGCGGCTCACCGGCTGCAACCTGCGCTGCACCTGGTGCGACACCGCGTACGCATTTCACGGCGGCAAGCGCACCAAAGTAGACGAC
>DATAMU010000403.1:0-1548 GCA_036266605.1 Candidatus Acidiferrum sp.
ACGCCGCACACGGCGACCATGCCGCACCGGCCCACGCCGAGGCACCGCCAACCGGCGCGCCGCTCACGCCATTCCCGCTGCCTGTCAACATCGTTCTCTTCGTCTCCGCCGCGGGCACCGTCTATTTCGGCCTCTTCCCCAACCAGGTTCTGCACTTCGTTCTGCAGTCAAACCTGCTCGGGAAATAGCGCTCCCTACGGCGCCGTAACGGGCCCAGTCAGCGTGTAAGCTTCAGGACAGTGTGAACCAAGCGTCTCCTGCACCTTTGCCTAATTCCAAACTTCGCCCCGCCGTGTTCTGCTAGACACATGGGAATCGGCCTGGACCTCGTCTCTTGGTGCGTGTCGGGTACCGCGATCGCAACTCTGCTTGCGGTCTTGGCCGGCACTTTGACATCGCTTTACGTCCCGCGTGGACGCCCACGCCGCACGCGTTTGATCCTCTGGACCTGCCTCTATCCCTTCGTTTGCGTCTGCTGGCTACTCGCCGTTTTCGTCTTTCAGGCTTACGTCAACGAATCGGCCCTCTATCGCGATCCCGGCTTCGGCCGCACATGGCAAACGCCTCTCCCTAATGGCTACGCATTGCTCCTCATCGACGAACACCACGACGGCACCGTGTTCAACCCCGCCACGCATTTCTCCACCACCTCCAACAATGACATCCACCCTAACGGCCCCGACGCCGTCAGCGGCGTTCGCGTCATCCAGCTCGCCGGCAACAAAATCCTCGGCGGCGTCGGCCCCATTGGCCAATACTCTTCCCCGGCTACTCGCAATCGCATCGACTCTTACTTCCTGCTCGACACCACCGCCCACACCCGCGCGAACTTCCCCAATTACGACGCACTGACGCAGGCCGCCCAACCCCTCGGCATCGCCCCGCATCTCGACCCCATTTACCGCGTCTACAAACGCTACCGCTATACCTGGTTCGACCTAGCCGCAATCTTGCTTGCCCTAGTTCCGACGCTCGGCGTTGGATTTCTCATCGCACGTCGCGTCTCGCGCCTCCGACAGCCCGCGCCGCAATCCTCCGCGCCGTCAAAACTCCGCCGCGCCCGCGCGACCTGATCCCAACACCGACCTAGACACTCGTGTTGCGAATCGGGTCGTGATTCTTGCGTACACACCAGCAACCGATCGATAGGCGGATCAGACGTTCTTCAACATACTTAGCTAAGTCAAAAAAATTGGAACCGCGCGGAAACCCTGTGGGCACATTGCAACCGACCATCACCAGCACCTCTTTGGCGTTTCCGTCCCCAGCCGTTAATCGCAGAGCGCTCGGTGCTTTGTGGCGTCGATTGGTAGCGGCCCTCGCTGACGTAATCATTCTTGGCGTCGCCATCAATCTCCTCGCACTCCCGTTTTTCAACGTCCTGTCCAGAATCGGCGCCTGGGGCGGACTGATCGGATTTTGCGTTTCATTCCCCTATTTCGCGATCTTGAACAGCCGCATCGGCGACGGCCAAACCCTCGGCAAACGCTGGATGAATCTTCGAGTCATCGATTCCACCGGCGAATCAATCTCGTTTGGCCAATCGTC
>DATAMU010000404.1:0-1976 GCA_036266605.1 Candidatus Acidiferrum sp.
ATGGAGGCAATTTCTGGAATCACCACGACTCTCTGCGCTATAATTACTACTCCCAATGAGACGTGGGCGAGTAGCTCAGCTGGGAGAGCGCCTCGTTCGCAACGAGGAGGCCGAGGGTTCGAATCCCTTCTCGTCCACCAAATTTTCATCCCTTTCACATCGAGTCTCGGTATCGCAAACGCCGTCAACTTTTGCGTCAGCGGCAACTCGCGCAAATCACGCACTCTCCCCACGTCACGATAAAGTTCAGTGGGTCACTACGGTTCTGACCGTACGAACGTTTGCCTCTCAAAAGAAACTGAAGTTTGCAGGACCATGTAAAAGCGAGTTCCTTCTTCGATTGCTGTATCCGCGCCGTGATGCTTCGCCATCACTATGGCACCAACGGCGACCGCCACAGCTGCGACGCCAATTCCAACTCCGGCGCCCATTCCTGAACCGGAAGACGATACCGTCGGCGTTGGTGTTGGAGATGGAATTGGCGTTGGAGTCGGAGTAGGAGTAGGTGTTGGCGTAGGCGTAGGAGTGGGAGTAGGCGTTGGCGTTGGCGTTGGTGTTGGCGTAGGCGTAGGAACTGGGGGCGGACTCGGAATTGGCGTGGGTGTTGGTGTAGGCGTTGGTGTAGGTGTTGGCGTCGGGTCCGGATTTTCTGGCGGGTGTGGGTGTCTAGGATGTTTCGGCTTCCCAGGTTTTGAATTCGCTTGAACGCCGAATTGGCCACCACTCCACGACTCAGAACCAACCGCGTACGCCGAATTCATAAACACGCCGGGCTGTCCCGATTCGAACGCTCCCGATCCGAATGACAACGCCGCATCATCCGTTCGTCCTCCAGCTTTAGCTTGAAGATTTGCATCGAGACGAACTTCGTAGCCGTTTGCGAATCGCAGCTTGGTGAAATGCATCTCCAGCGCATCAGTAGGAGAGCCAGACGCTCTATTTTTCACCTTGTCGATGACGCCTTCCACATACGTCCCGGCGGGAATCGCAACATCGTCACCTGCAACCACAGGATCCATCGTTTCCAGATAAACCACGTCGCCCGGACGCGCCGACTTCAAATGGAGAGATGTGATGAGAGCGAGCGCAATCCGCGTGCCGGCAGGAATAGTGACCGTTTCGTTCGATCTCGAAGTGCCCGGCTCCAGCGGGACATTCGCCGGTGACTGACTATCTGGGGCTTGATCCTGTGCCCAACCAAATGCGGCCATGCACAAAACGGCCACAGCCGCAGTTACAAGCCTTCGCATATAGGCTCCCTTCCGCGGGGACGGAAAATCAAGGCGCGCCAGGTGTACTAGGTGGGCGGTCGAAACCTTAACAGAGTTCCTTGCCGAATACGCGAAGGAATTGTCGATTGCCTGTAACCCAGCGTGACGTTGGTGGTGATTCGATGCGATACCGCCAAAAAAGACTGCCGCATGCGAAATCCTGAGTCCGCTCGCGGTCGGACGTGCGGCCCGGCTCGATCTGGAAAAGGGGATGGCGTTCCATTTTTTCTCTGCGATTCACACGAATCGCGCTAAAGTCGGAACGCAACAACGGGACTGCAAAAAACCAGCCATGGCCAACGAAATCGAAAAAGAATCCGCCTCGCGCGCCGCCCTTCAATTCATTAAAGATGGCCAAATCGTCGGCCTCGGCACCGGCTCGACCGCCGCCTATGCCGTCCAATTCATCGGCGAACGCGTCGCAGCCGGCCTAAAAATCCGCGGCATCCCCACCTCGATCAACACGCGCGAAACCGCCACCAAGCTCGGCATTCCCCTCACCAGCTTCGACGAAGTGCAGCACATCGACGTCACCATCGACGGCGCCGATGAATTCGACCCGCAGCTCAATCTCATCAAGGGCGGCGGCGGCGCGCTCCTCTACGAAAAAGTTGTCGCGTCCGCCTCCCAAAAACTCGTCATCGTCGCAGACTCCAGCAAACAAGTCCCCATGCTCGGCAATTTCCCCGTTCCCGTCGAAGTCAT
>DATAMU010000405.1:0-3394 GCA_036266605.1 Candidatus Acidiferrum sp.
AACCCACGATGCTCCGCACATCATGTATACGAGCCGCCAGCGTGGCTGACGAACGGAGCGCATCTCTTGCGCGCGCAGGCGGACGCGAAACTGCGTGCGTGCGGCCAAGCCGCGCGGCGCGGAGATGTGAGACGAGAGCAAGGAGCGCAACGCTTGCTGCGTCGCTTCTGCGTTCGCGGTGCATTGAGCGCATTCGCGAAGGTGAGCGGCGAGCCACTCCTGCTCTATCAGTGCAAGACCTTCTACTCGCTCTTTCGCGATGAGTGATTCGGCGCGAGCGTGTGATTCATTGAAATTGTTTTCTTGCGAGTTCACGCCGCACCGCCTGCCAACAAACCCTTGAGTGCTTCCAGTCCGCGATACAAGCGCGATTTCACCGTCGAAATCGGTGTCGCTTGAATTTTGGCGATTTCATCGAGCTGCATATCTTCGCGGAATCTGAGCAACAAGACTTCGCGATAGTGTACCGGCAGGCGGTCGAGCGATGACTGCACACGCTGCTCACTTTCGCCTTGCAGGTAAATGTGCAATGGAGACTCGGCTTTTTCGTCGAGCAACTCGATCGCCCTTCCTTCTTCTTGGGGATCGACCATCGCGTCAAGACTGATCGGTTTTTTCTGGCGCTGCCAGTCGATCACCAGATTGCGGGCGATCGTAAAGAGCCACGCTTCAAATTTATGTTTGCCGTCGTATTGGTGGCCGCGTTCGAGCACGCGAATCCAGGTTTCCTGAAAGAAGTCCTCTGCACGTGCGGCGTCCCCTGTGATGTAGATTAAATAACGATAGAGTCGATGCTGATACTCCTCGATCAGTCGATCGAGCAATTCGGGATCGCGCTGGCGTAATCCCTGGATCAGAATTTTTCTGTCGTCGGCCATCACAGGCGAGAAAAGAAAAGTGGACCTTGCGGCAGCCGCCAGCGAACTGAACGCTGACGACGTAGCGCCAAGAGCGGAGTTGCAAATCGCTCCGGGGGCCGCTGTTTGCATCCGGGCTTGTGTGAACGTGGCGATCATTCTAATGGGAATACGGGTGGCGCAGCGAAAAAGACGCAGTGAAGGCCTGGACCTTGGGATGAAGGTGGCTGAACTCTGCGCCAGCTCTAAGTATATTTAAATCAGTGGCATAGGGGCGTTGGGTGGGCCAGATGGTGCGAGTATCGCCGGTGGTAAGGGAAAAAGCCGGCGAGACGCCGGCGCTACAACTACAGGCTCCAATTGATGTCCACCGCTTTGCAAGGCGTAGTAGACTCTGCCCGTATTTACGAGCGTTTCGGCCTTCCAAGGAGAAAGTTCATGTGCGCTAGTCCGGCTGCTGGATCTTCACTGATTCTGCTGTGGGCGGGCGAGGACCCTGCCTTCTTTCAGACGCTGACCGACTCTTTGAACGCGGCGGGCATTCCTTCGCGGAACATGGCGATCGGAGATGATTCGATCAAGCCGGTTTCCGATCCGCTGCCGATCGATTGGAAGCCGCGGTTCGGATTCGAGGTGGCGGTGCAGTCGGTCGATATGACGGCCGGGCAACAAATCCTGGAGAAGCTGCTGGCGCAGGAGCCGCAGGATCTGGAGATTCCGGCGCAGCCGTTTTCCCCGAAGGCTGACAGGCCGCTCACAGACGAGACCGAGGAGCACCCGAAGGTTGAAATTTGGAATGGCGGCGACGACAAGACTTCGGAATTTTTGACTGCCGCGCTCCAGGAGAACGAAATCCCGATGCACATCGAAACACCGGATGGGCAGACACACATCTATGTTTCGGCAGCGAACGAGGAGCGGGCGCGCGAGATTGTGCGCGAGATTACTCTTGGTCGGCCGCCGAAGTAGTAACTGCGATACTTGTGGATCGGTCGACGATAGCGAGCGGAAAAACCGCACCCTTGAAAAGCGCAAGGGTGCGGCACCCAAGATCCGCTTTCGGGTAAATCCACTTAAGAACTTTAGCTTTTGATGGTGTTTGTTGCGGCGTCCCAAGTTGTGGGGGCGTGGCGGAAGTACGATTCGTTTGCCATGTGGCAGGCCAAAGCAGCATGGTGACCGAAGACGGCATCTTCGGTGACGGTGCCGTTGCCGCGGACAGCTTGAAAGAAATTCCAGAGGTGCGGCTTCAGTTCATCCCACGATGCGCCCGTGTAGGTGAACCCTTCGAGGGTCGGCTCTTTGCCGGGCTTGGGGTCGTGTTCTTCGTGCCACTGCTTGGCGTAGGCTTCGCGCATCGCGTGGGGAAAGCTGCCGGTGTAATAGCTTGGCGATTCGTTTTCGCCGGTTTGCGGGAGATATTTGATTTCGTACTCGGTGACTTCGAGCGTGCCTTTCGAACCGTAGAAGCGATAGGTTTCGGGTGAGGCGCCGCCGAGATTCAGGCGGAGATAGACCGGCGCTTGGAGCGATTTAAATTCGTAGAGAGCGGCGTGGACGTCGGGCATGTTGCGGCCGTCTTTCCAGCGAATGATGTTGCCTAGCGCTTGCACGCGATCGGGCTGCTCGTTGATACCGAGCATGAACATCATGCCGCTGACCAAGTGAACGAGGAGATCGCCGGCGACTCCTGTGCCGTATTCCTTCCAGCAGCGCCAGCGCGCAAAATATTTCGGCGACATGTCGGGATCCCAGGCGCGCTTCGGTGCAGTGCCCTGCCACGTTTCCCAATCGAAATTTTGAGGGGAGAGTCCCGGCGGCGTTGGATAAATCCATGCGCCATTGGGATCGTTGCGGCCGTAGGTGCCTTCCACGAGCGTGAGCGTGCCGATCGTGCCTTGCGCGAGGATTTCTTTTGCTTTGGCGCAGATGACGGAGCTGACGCGCTGCGAGCCGATTTGCACGAGCTTGCCGGTTTCCTTTGCGGCGGCGACCATTTCGACGCCGTCGGCGGCGGTGTGCGACATCGGTTTTTCGCAGTAGATGGGTTTACCGGCGCGGACGGAATCGACGACGACCTGTTTGTGCCAGTGATCTGGGACGGCGGCAAGGATGCAATCGATTTCTTTGTTGTCGAGGAGCTCTTTGTATTTGCGCGTGGTGAAGAGATTGGGCTTGGCGGTGATTTCGCGGGCGAGCAAGTGGCGCTCGTCGTAGAGGTCGGCTGCGGCGACGCATTCGCCGCCGGGGAGCGCGACGGCGTTGGAAAGGACGCCGGAGCCTTCCATGCCGACGCCGATGATGCCAAAGCGGAGACGATCGCTGGGTGGAACGTTTGCGGGAAAGGCGGCGGCCTCGAGGCGGTGATCGGGAAGGGCGATTGCGTTGGCAGCTGCGAGTGCGCCGGCGGTGGCGGCGGTGCGTTGGAGAAATTGGCGGCGGGTGTAGTTGTTGGGAGTGCGGGGCATTTTTCAGAGGCTCCTAGGAAGAGAGTTGACAGTCGATAGTTGAATGTTGAAAGCGGAAGAAAAACGGAG
>DATAMU010000406.1:0-2123 GCA_036266605.1 Candidatus Acidiferrum sp.
GGCCGTGAGCGCGTTGAATCACAGATTCGTCGCAGGAGAGTTCGCGATACAGGCTGAGGCGCGCGCCGGCGAGCCACATGAACGGGTGAAACCACAGCGCGCAGAGTGCTGCTTCGTAAAACAAACGAATGAGGTTGTCGCGACGTCGGGCGTGCGCGACTTCGTGGATCAGGACGGCGCGAAATTCGCGGGGATTCAAAACGCGATCGAGTCCGGCGGGGAGCAGGATGCGGGGAGACAAAACTCCGCTCACGGCGGGAGTCGCATGCGCGTCCCCGAAACTCACTGGGACACCATCAGCAAGAAAATCGGAAGCAGGAGTGGCGTTTGTGAGTGTCGCAAGATTTTGCGCGTCGCGATGTTCTTTGCGGATGCGTGAGATCAATCGCGTGAGCATAGCGAGAGAGCCAACGGCCCAGACTGCGGCGAGGATGATCGCGATGCGGCCTTGCGTGATGTCCCAGATGGGACCGCCGATGACGCCGAGCGGATACGCCCAGGTGAAATACGGCGCCCAGAGTTTGTCGATGAGCGCGCCCGTGGGCAGGAAAAAATTGAACGCTGTGGCGACCCAGATCCAATACTTGGTGGTGGCGCTGGCGCGGAGGGTTGAGGTTAGCGCGCAGGCCGTTGCTGCGACGATCGAAGCGAAAAGCAAGTGAATGCTGAGGTAGTAGATCGCGCGTGCGATGTGTTCATGCACGTTTGCCTCCTCGCGCGCGGCTGGTTTTTTCGCCGCGAGCCGCGCTTTGCAGGGCTTTCAGATCGCGTAAATTCAGATCGCCGCTTTCAAGAAGATTCGATACGAGGAGTTTCGGCGAGCCGCCGAAGAGATCGAGCAGATCGCGAACGAGTCGGCTGCGGTGCTGGCTCTGATCGATGGCGGGCTGAAAAAGTTGCGCGTTGCCGATCTTCTTAACTTTGCGGAGCGCGCCTTTTTCTTCCAGGCGATAGACGAGCGTTTGCACGGTGGTGTAAGCAACGCGTTCGTCGTCGGGCAGGCTTTCGAGAATCTCGCGCACCGACGCAGTGCCAAGTTTCCAATACTGCTCGAGGATGCGCGTTTCAGCTTTCGATAGGCGAGGCGGCTTCACTTGGGCTCCTACTAGGAGCGGTAATGCTACTACAAGAAGCGGTGAGATGGATAGAGTGGCAACTTTGCGCGGAAAAATTCTCCAGGTTGCTCGTCGCTGCTCTGGGCAAGCGGGATAGCCTGCGTCAGGCAAAACAGCCGGCGGGACGCCCTTCGTGCCTCAGGGCAAACCGGCGCTACGGTGACGGCGGTTAGTCCGAGTTACTTCGCGGCGGCTTTGCCCATCAGGCGGTCGCGTTCTTGTTGGTAGCGGGCGAGGGAGCGCTCGATGACGGTGAGGGCGGCGTAGGCGGGACGGATGTCTTCGACATCGACGCGCTTGCCTTCTAGCTGTTTGTAGTCTGAGAAGAAGCGCTTGAGCACGAGGAGGCGGTGCTGCGGCAAATCGCGAGCCTCGACGTAATCGCTGAACTCGGGATCGTTGGTGGCGACGGCGATGACTTTGTCGTCGCTGGCACCGGAATCGATCATCGTCATGAGTCCAATGGCGCGGGCTTTGATGAGCGCGAGCGGCTGGACGGGTTCCTGGCAGAGGACAAGGACGTCGAGAGGATCGTTGTCTTCGGCGTAGGTCTGCGGAATGAAGCCGTAGTTGGCGGGATAGAAGACGGCGGAATGGATGATGCGATCGACCTTGAGCAGGCCGGTGGGCTTGTCGAGCTCGTATTTGACGTTGGAGCCGAGCGGGATCTCGATGACGGCGGTGAAGTCGCGGGGAAGCTCGTTGCCGGGTGAGACGTCGTGCCAAGCGTGGGTCATTTAGGACAGTCCTCAGGTAAGAAGCTGATCTTTATTATCGCTGGGATTGGGCTGGGGAACAAATCAGGGAAGACGTGAAGTAACGACGCAACGACGCAATGAAGTAACGACAGAAATAGCAGAACAAGAAAGACATCGCTAGATTTTGACGTCCGGGCAAGCTGGGGCGCAGCAGTGCTGCGCCCCTACAGCAGCCGAGCTTATTGCTCCCCTTGACGATTGACAGGAAGGTGGAGTAGGGTCCTGTCAATGAATTAGGGGAACTTATATG
>DATAMU010000407.1:0-2461 GCA_036266605.1 Candidatus Acidiferrum sp.
CGATGTGATCGCTCGCGCCGTCGCGGAAACGATCAGTGCGACCGGCACGCCTGTCTGGGTAACCGACAAGCCCTGCCCTACTCCGGCGATTTCGTTGCTCGTGCGCCAACGCCACGCTGCCGGCGGGCTAATGGTCACCGCCAGCCACAATCCAGCGCGCTGGAACGGCATTAAGTACAAAGCCAGCTACGGCAGCAGTGCGTTGCCATCGATCGTGGCGCAAATCGAAACGGAGCTTGGCGGTGTTGTTGCGGACGGCGTTCCGCCGCTGCCACCGCAGAAAAATCTCATTCAAACGCTCGATCCGCGCGCGCCTTACATCGAAACCATCGAAAAGCTTGTCGATTGGGATCGCCTGCGAAAAGCGAAATTCCGCTACGTCTCCGACTCGATGCACGGCTCCGCCGCCGGCATTCTGCCCGAGATTTTCAAACGCAACGGCATTGCGTGCGACGAAATCCGAGGGACGCGCGATCCGCTTTTTGGCGGCGCGCATCCTGAGCCGATCGAGCCGCACATCGATCCGTTGCGGAAGGCCGTGCTGGGCGGCAAATACGACGTTGGCTTCGCCGCCGACGGCGACGGCGACCGCATTGGCGCGATCGATCGCGACGGCAGCTTCGTCAATCCACATCAAATTTTCGCGCTGCTCGTCTGGCACCTCGTCGGCACACGCCAGCTTGAAGGCGAAATCGCGAAAACTTTCTCGGTCACAAAGCTCATCGACAAACTCGCCTTGAAATTCGGCCGAAAGATGCACGAAGTTCCCATCGGCTTTAAATACATTTGCGAGTTGATGCTCGAGCAGAATATCTTGATTGGTGGCGAAGAAAGCGGCGGCATCGGCACCAGCATGTATCTGCCCGAGCGCGATGCTACGGTTTCCGCATTGCTCCTCGCCGAGCTCATGGCGTGGCACGGCAAGACGCTCGGCGAACTTCTCGCGGCTCTGCACAAAGAATTTGGCGAATATCATTACGGCCGCGTCGATCTCGACCTCAAGCCCGGCCAAAAGGAAAAAGCGATCGAGCATTTTTCCGGCTCAACGCTGAAGCAGGTGTTCAACCTCAAGGTGACCAACCGCGAAAATATGGACGGCATCAAGCTTTACCTTGGCAACGTCGGCTGGGTGATGGTGCGCGCGTCGGGCACAGAAAACCTGTTGCGCGTCTATTCCGAAACCAGCAAGCCCGATACGACCAAAAAGGTTCTCGGCGCGGTCACGGATATCGTGCACAGCCTGTAGCAACGCGCACCGCGACGCAGGTAAACTCAATAGCGAGGCTTACGAAAGGACGTCGCCAAGCTCGAGCTTACGCATCAGCGCAATTCCATCTCGTTCAGCTCAGCAGTGAGTGACACTCAATCTCTATGGAACGCCGCTTCTACACGCTCGACGTTTTCACCACCACGCGATTTGAAGGCAATCCGCTCGCGGTCATCACCGATGGCGACGGGCTTTCTGACGATGCCATGCTTGCGATCGCCCGCGAGATGAATCTCTCCGAAACGGTCTTCGTGCAAAAGCCAACGGAAGACAACGCGCTCGCACGCTTGAGAATTTTCACGACGCAGGAAGAATTGAAACTCGCCGGCCATCCCGTAATCGGGACGTGGTTCTTGCTCGCCGAACTCGGCGTCGTTCCTGCGCAGGAGGGTGGCGTTCACGTTCAACAGCAGACGGGGGCCGGGGTTCTTCCGGTTGAAATTCGTTTCAAAGAAGGCCGGCCGCAGCGCGTCACGATGACGCAGCTGGAAGCAAAATTTCGGCCCGCTAAGATCAACAAAAAGGCGCTTTCCGTCTCGCTCGGCCTCACCACAAAAGACCTTGACCCCAAACTTGAGCCCGAATTCGTCTCCACTGGTCTGTTCAATCTGATGGTGCCGCTGAAAAACCGCGCGGCGCTCTCGAAAATCCAGATGAACCCGATCGCACTCGGCAAAGTCCTCGGCAAGAACGGCGCAATGGCCTACTGCTTCACCGCCAACGGCGGCAACGGAAAAGTTTTTTCGCGTGGGATGTTGCCGTGGGAACAATACGAAGACGCTGCGACCGGCTCGGCCGCGGGCTCGCTCGGCGCGTATCTCGTGCGTCACGGGAAACTTTCCGCGGGACACACGCTCAACATTTTGCAGGGAGAAGAGATGGGCCGCCCGAGCCATATCGAAGTTGAAGTCACACAAACGGGCAAGAAACTCGTGCCGCGAGTCAGCGGCGCCGCTGTCCAAGTTTTTGCAGGAACGATCGGCGGCTTTTAGCGCAATCCGCGTTAGCGAGAGAGCGAGGGGGCGATCGCTTGATCGCTTCGTAACGCGCAACACGCGACGGGTCTACTGCGCGGTTGAACTCGCCGCCCCGGCTTCAGCGGCCGGCAGCGTCTTACGAAACGCATCCAGAATCCCATTCACAAACGCGCCCGACTCTTCCGACGAAAACTTCTTCGCGAGCTCAACCGCTTCA
>DATAMU010000408.1:0-3366 GCA_036266605.1 Candidatus Acidiferrum sp.
CCACCGCCGACAAATCCTTCACCGCATCGACCGTCGCCGACGAAACCTACATGAAGGCGCAAAACGTCAGCGTCGACGATGATTGGAACTACGTCCACAACCTTATGTATGCGATCGCCAGCCTTTTGGAAGAAGGCCGCCTCGCAGACGCCACGCAACTCTCTGCCAAGCTCAAAGGCGCCCGCGGCGAATCGCGCGCCACGCTCTACATCCAGTCGTCGCGCGATTCCATCTCTCGCCTCGATCCGCGCCTTCCCGTTGCACTCCGCACCGCCGATTGGCAGCATGCTCTCGAAATGCTCAAGGCCGCACCCGCGCAGCCTGCACCTCTCACCAATCTCACGTTTCTCTCGGAATCCCTCACCGATTTCGCAGCAGGAATGCAGGCACTCGACTCACATCAAGTTGCGCAAGCCGAAGATTCATCGCGCCTTCTCGACGCGCAACTCTGGCGCGTCTCCGAACGCGTAAAAGACGAAGACGCCGCGAAAGAAAAAGAAAAGAAAAACGACGACGACAAGAAGAAACAAATGATCATGCCCGACGCCACCGCAAAATCTCTCATCAACAATTTGTCCATCATGTCGCTCGAGCTGCGCGCCGGTATCCTCGTCGAGAAAAAACAAATCGAAGAAGCCAAAAAACTCTACGCCGCGGCCGCCCGCGAAGAAAAAAATCTTGGCTACCGCGAACCTCCCGCCTACATCCGCCCCGTAGGCGAAACTCAGGCCGCCGCCCTGCTCTCCGTTTCCGACTACCCCGCCGCCAAAGCCGCCTACCAACAAGCCCTGACCGAACGCCCCAACTCCGGCTTCCCCCTCTACGGCCTCGCCCTCACCGCCGAAAAATCCGGCGACACCAAGACCGCCTCCTCCGCCTACTCCACCTTCCTCAAATCCTGGCCCCAAGCCGACGCCACGTTACCCCAAATCGCCCACGCCAAATCCTTCGTAGACGCTCACACCACCGCAATCAATATGGAGTGCGGCGCTTCAGCGCCCGCCTTTACGGTCACAACAAAACTGCCCAAACGCCCGAGCCAGACATGACGGAGCCCACCCGACAAAGATTCACAACGACAAGCACTCTCGCTCGACACCAAAGTCATGTAGGGGCGCAGCACTGCTGCGCCCCATGTCCGCACGATTTAATCCCTTTGATGATTTTCGGCCCGGAAATGCACTTTAACGCAGTAACTCTCAGCGCCACACCCTAACGCTCGCGTATCGACGGACCGATGCGAATTGTTCTAGCATTACCTGCCGCGCGGCTCGTGTTGGGTAGACACGGTTTGCGTTGCAGCCCAGTAAAAAAAATCTGGTCCCTTGGAGACGCACTCATGGGGTCGATTTCTGTCGCTTGCTACCAACCGAAAGCCGGTTGTCAGGAATCGTTGCTCGCGCTCGTTCGCAACCATCTACCGCCGCTGCGCAACGCGGGGCTTGTGACCGATCGCGAATCGATCGTGATGCGCACCGCCGATGGCACCATCATCGAAGTTTTCGAGTGGGTCTCGGCGGAAGCGATCGCGAGCGCCCATTCGCATCCGGTTGTACTCGAGCTGTGGAAGAAGTTTGAAGCTGTTTGCACGTATGAAATTCCCAGTAACATCGAGGAATTTCGCAAGTTGTTCGCGCATTTCGAGCCGGTCTGAAATTTTCTGCGCTCCAGGAGGCGTGAGAAATGGAAGAGCAGCTTAGCCTGGAATTTTTGCGCGTCGTTGAAAACGGCGCGATCGCGGCGGCGCGCACGATGGGATTCGGCGACCGCCATAAGGCCGACGAAGTCGCCGTTGAAGCCATGCGCAAAACGATGGACGCCGTGCAGATGGACGGCACCATCGTGATCGGCGAAGGCGAACGCGACGAAGCGCCCATGCTCTACATCGGCGAAAAAGTTGGCCTCGCGACGCACGCGCCCAAAGCGCTCTTTCCGGAAGTCGACATCGCGGTCGATCCGCTGGAAGGCACGAATCTCTGCGCGACCGGCGCAGGCGGCGCGATCGCAGTGCTTGCGGCCAGCGAAAAAGGCGGCCTGCTGCACGCTCCCGACATCTATATGGAAAAGATGGTTGTCGGGCCGAGTTGCAAAGGCGCCGTCGACCTCGACGCGCCCGTCGCCGACAATCTGAAATCGATCGCAAAGCGTCTCGATCGCGACGTCGAAGATCTGACGATTATCGTACTCGACCGTCCGCGCCACGAAAAATTGATCGGAGATATTCGCAAAGCCGGCGCCCGTATTCGCCTCATCGGTGACGGCGATTTGTCTGCCGGAATTTCTGCCGCCGTTGTCGGAACGAGCGTTCACGCCGTGATGGGAACCGGCGGCGCCCCGGAAGGTGTCATCACCGCGGCAGCTCTGCGCTGCCTCAACGGACAAATCCTCGCGCGGCTCGTGGTGAGCAAACCGCAAGACGCCGAGCGCCTCGAGCGCATGGGCGTGAAAGATCCCAAACGCATCTACGACACAGAAGATCTCGCGCCGGGAAAGAAAATTATCTTTGCCTGCTGCGGTGTCACCGACGGGAATCTGCTCAAAGGCGTCCGTTTTTTCGGCGAAGGCATCCGCACGATGTCGATGATCCTCACGCTCGACGATCGTCAGGTGCGCTTCATCGATTCCGTCCATCTGGAAAAGCGCCCCGACGTCCGCGTCCGCTTTTCCTAAACCTGCGAAACGTCGCTGCCGTTCTATCGAACGTGGCAACAACGTAAAAATCGGCCAATTTTGCTGACGTTTGCGCGGATTTTGCTTTCCTCGACCACCGACGGAAAGGCCATCGGCCCAATTCTGGCCCCGAGGCCAGTAGTCACTTCCACACGCATTTCCTACTCTGACTGCACCCAAGCAGCAACGCCCAACTCCTTTAGAAGTTGAAACAGAAACGCGAACCGCGGCACCGAAATGCCGCGGCGTGCGGAGAACTGTCGCCTGTCGGTCCATCTGGGGGGCACGTCCGTGAAACGAATCTGGAGCGCGCAAGCTGTACTCCTCATCTTGTCGCTGAGCGGCTGCTCAGGCCTCGGCACAAAACGCGAAGGCGATAGCATTACGCGGCCCTGACGATACGGCCGACAACGGCCGATGGATTCCGACGACGTCGGTCGATCAGTATGCGGCGACGCTGGCGTCGTGGTTCGGCGTGGCGAATGCGGATTTGCCGTCAATCTTCACGAACCTGGCGAATTTTACGACGGGGGATTTCGGATTTTTGGCGTCTTAGCAACGATTTGCTGCGATGTCAGCCATGTGGTTACGGCTTGATTGGATTTGCGGCGGCGGTGTCGATCCCGAGGATTCGCGCGATGTTGAGTGCGTTGGAGCGAGTGAGAATTCCTTCGCGAAGTTTGTAGTCGAACGCAA
>DATAMU010000409.1:0-1829 GCA_036266605.1 Candidatus Acidiferrum sp.
AACTATCGCTCGATCGCACCTGTCGCGTCTTCCAGCGCCAGTTCATTCCCGGCATCAATCTTGTGCTTCTTCAGCTCAGCGAGCAGACCTTCGTCCGTCAAATCAAGCGGATGTGAATGCTTCCAATCGTGATGCGCCACCTTCTTTAGCGCCCGCACGACTTCCGGCGACCTCACTTCGATCGCTAACTCTCTGCGACTGTCAAAGCTGCCCGGCGCCAGATTGATCGAACCCACGATCGCTCGCTCGCCGTCGGCCAGCAGCATCTTCCCGTGCAGCTTCAAATGCTTCAGCTTGTGCACCTTGACGCCGACATCGTTCAGGATGCGTAGCCCGCCGACGCCTTCGGTCAACTTTTGCTTCGACAATTTATGCGGCGGCCGCGCCATCACGTGTACCTTCACGCCCCGCGTCTTCGCGCGCACCAGCCGCTCGATGATTACCTGATCCTGATAGCGCTCGTTCTGCACAAACAATGTCTTCTTCGCGCTGTCGATAAATTTCGCGATGCGCTCGCGCCCGTTGCCGCTGCACCAGATCAACAGATTCCGATCGCCTACTTTGTACGGCTTCCGCGTCCAGTCAGCCTCAAATCCCGCAATCACTTCAACCACTTCGCGCTTATCATCGGTCACAACCGCGTAGTCGCGCGTCCCCTCCAGATTCTTTACATCCCAATTGAGCGATTGCACGAACGCCACGCGATCGTCGATCACCATTGACTTCTCGTGCGTCACATCGAACGCCGGATTACTGTCCTTGACATCGACTCCGGCCGCCCTCAGTTTCTTCGCGGTCGCCGCATTCTCCGTTTTCCCGCTGCGCCGCGCCGGATTCAACATTACTCGCACTTTGACGCCGCGATTCTTAGCGCGAATGATTGCGTCCATCAATCCAACGTGCGAAAACAAAAACATTTTCACGCGAATCGACTTCTTCGCTTTGTCCACTGCGTCCACAAATGGCTTGGCGGTTTGATCCGGCAGTATGATCAGCTGGCGCGGCATTTTTCCCCCGTGGTTAGGCCCGCCATATTCTAGCCCTTTACCAGCGCGCTTGGCGTAGGCTGCGCAGCCGCAACCTGCTCGTCGAATTGGGTGCGATACAGTGCGGCATAGACACCGTTGAGTGCCATCAGTTCGTCATGGCTCCCCTGCTCCGCCAACTCGCCTTGCGTCAGCACGACAATCTTGTCCGCCTCGCGAATCGTACTCAGCCGGTGCGCGATCGTGATCACCGTTCTCCCTTTCATCAACCGCGTCAGCGCATCCATCACCAGTTTTTCCGATTCCGAATCGAGCGCCGCCGTCGGTTCATCCAAAATCAAAATCGGATTGTCGCGAATGATCGCGCGCGCAATCCCGATGCGCTGTCGCTGTCCGCCTGAAAGCGTATCGCCCCGATCGCCGACGAGCGTGTCGTATCCCTGCGGCATCTGCGAAATGAATCCGTCCGCATTCGCCAGTTTCGCCGCCTCCACAATTTCGTCGCGCGTCGCCGTCCCTTTGCCATAAGCGATGTTGTCTGCCACGCTCCCGCGAAACAGCACTGTCTCCTGCAATACGTAGGCGATCTGGCTTCGCAAATCACGAAGTTTCATATCACGCAAATCATGCCCATCGATCGTTACTCGTCCCGAATTCGGGTCGTAAAATCTCGGAATCAGGCTCACGATCGTGGATTTGCCGCTTCCCGTCGGACCCACAACGCCAATCATCTGTCCCTCGGCTATCCTGAAGCTCACACCTTTCAATACGCGAGCGTCTTTGTTGTAACCGAACACGATGTCTTCAAACGCGATGTTGCCCTTCAGCGGACCGCAGTCGATC
>DATAMU010000410.1:0-3961 GCA_036266605.1 Candidatus Acidiferrum sp.
GCCTCGCCGCCGAACTTACGGCCGAAGAGCTCGAACTCGTGCATGTCTCGTTGCACACCTTCGCCGACGATTCCGACGACCAGGACTCCAATCACGATCAATCGAATCCAGCCTTTCACCCGGACCTGTTTCACCGGAATCAGTCGAAGCGGCTTCCGCTTCTCGTCAAGCGCATGATGGACATCGCCGGCAGCGCCGCGGCGTTGATCGCCTTCTCGCCCGTTTTTGCGGCAATCGCCATCGCGATTAAGTTGACTTCGAAAGGGCCCGTTTTATTCCGCCAAGAGCGCATCGGGCAATTCGGCAAGCCCTTCAAGTTCCTAAAGTTTCGTTCGATGTACGTCGCCAATAATTCCGACGCTCACAAGAAGTTCGTGCAGGACCTAATCAACGGTTCGAAAGAACAGGCGACCGGTCAAGATGGCGAGAAGTCGTTCAAGATCAAGAACGATCCCAGAGTCACTTCGATCGGGCGCTTCATTCGCCGCACGAGCCTTGATGAGCTTCCTCAATTCTGGAACGTTCTCGTCGGCCAAATGTCGTTGGTCGGTCCCCGTCCTCCGATCGCCTACGAAGTTGAGGCGTATTACATCTGGCACCGCCGCCGCGTGCTTGAAGCCAAGCCAGGCATTACCGGCCTATGGCAGGTTCACGGCCGCAGCCGCACGACTTTCGACGAAATGGTTCGTCTGGATCTCCAGTATTCCCAGAAGTGGACTCCGCTGATGGACGTCAAAATCCTGCTGCAAACCCCAGGCGCAGTTTTCTCTGGAGATGGCGCCTACTAGTTTTCGAGTCCGTCGCAAATCCCTAGGTCCGCTTCACCTCGAATTTAGTTCGCATCCTGTACTACGCGCACTACCTCGCTTAATTCGCAATTTCATTCGCCCAGTGGAGAACAAATGGCTACGAAACTGAACATCAGCTCGTCATTTACGGCCGTCAAAACAGAAGACGGAAAGGATTTGCTGCGCGTCGGCGTCATCGGCTACGGCTATTGGGGTCCGAACATCGTTCGGAACTTCCACGCGCAAGACCAGGCGCGCGTTGTCGCCGTTTGTGACAAGAGCCAGAAGTCGCTCGGTAAAGTCCGTCATGCGTATCCCGACATGGTCACGACCGACGACGTCGATGACCTGTTGACCTCGCCCGACATCGATTTGATCGCCGTTGTCACCCCGGTCTGGACTCACTACGAACTCGCCAAGAAAGCCCTCCAGAACGGCAAGCACGTCTTCGTCGAAAAGCCGTTCACCTGCTCGGTCGCGCAGGGCGAAGAGCTGATCGAGCTCGCCGAGCGCAAGGGCCTCAAGATCATGGTGGATCACACATTCTTGTTCACCGGCGCCGTCCGCCGCATGAAGCAGATGATCGACGACGGCACCTTGGGCGAGCTTTACTACTACGACTCAACCCGCGTGAACCTCGGCCTCTTCCAACACGACGTCAATGTCCTCTGGGACCTCGCGCCGCACGACCTCTCGGTCATGGACCACCTCATCAAGCAGAAGCCGGAAGCCGTCGTCGCCACCGGTGAACGCCACCTCAACGGCGTCGCCGACATCGCCTTCATGACGCTCTACTACCCCGGCAACATGATCGGCCACATCAACGTGAACTGGCTCTCGCCAGTGAAAGTCCGCACCACGCTGATCGGCGGCGAGAAGAAAATGCTCGTCTGGAACGACCTCGAGGCCGACGAAAAGCTCAAGGTTTACGACAAGGGCGTGCAAATGACCACCGGTGACGCCGTTCACCAATTGCTGGTCAGCTATCGCACCGGCGACATGTGGGCACCGAAGATCGAACAGGTCGAAGCGCTCCGCGCCGAAGCCGCCTACTTCGTCGATTGCATTCTCAACAACAAGACCCCTTTTAACGACGGCCACGCCGGCCTGCACGTGGTTCGCATGCTCGAGGCGGCCGATAAGTCCCTCCAGGAGAAAGGCAAAATCATCTCTCTATGAGCACCACTGTCCTCAACGAACACGTTTGTATCGCTCCCGACGTCAAGCTCGGCCGCAACGTTAAGTTGTCTAAATTCATCAACATGTACGGCTGCACGGTCGGCGACGACGTAAAAATCGGTGCATTTGTCGAAGTACAAAAGAATGCATCGATTGGTAACAACTGCAAAATTTCCAGTCACACCTTCATCTGCGAGGGTGTGACCATTGAAGACGCTGTGTTTATCGGCCACAGCGTGACGTTTATCAACGATATGTACCCCCGGGCCACGGCCGCTGGCGGTCAATTGCAGACCGAAGCGGACTGGAAAGTCGACAAGACCGTCGTCAAGAAGGGCGCGTCGATCGGCTCCGGTTGCACCATCCTGGCAAACGTCACCATCGGCGAAGGTGCCATCATCGGCGCGGGTAGCGTCGTCACCAAAGATGTGCCGCCGAACGCCATTGTTGCCGGGAATCCTGCGAAGTTCCTGCGATTCGTCACTGAGGAGAGGACTGCCTAAATGACCGCGAACGAAAAAATTCCGTTTTTGGATCTCGTAACCCCGCACAAGGAGCTCCAGCAGGAGCTCACCGCCGTCTTCCAACAGGTCATCAGCACCGGTGGCTTCGTCGGCGGCCCGCTCGTCGAAAATTTTGAAAAAGACTTCGCGACGTTCTGCGATGCCAAATACTGCGTCGGCGTCAGCAGCGGCACGGACGCTGTCCGCTTCGCGCTCACCGCGGCGGGTGTGGAACCAGACGACATCGTCGTCACCGTTCCCCACACCTTCATCGCCACGACCGAAGGCATCAGCCAAGCCGGTGCGCATCCGCATTTTGTCGATATCGACGAAGTGACCTACACGTTGAGCCCGAAGCGGCTCCAGGAGTACCTCGACCGCGAGTGCGAGATCGTCGGCGGCAAGACCATTCACAAGAAAACTAAGAAGCACGTCTCCGCGATCATCCCGGTTCACATCTACGGCCAGTGTGCCGATATGGATCCGCTGATGGAAATCGCGGACAAGTACAAGCTCATCATCGTCGAAGACGCCTGCCAGGCTCACGGCGCGGAATACTTCTCGAAGAAGCAGAATAAGTGGCTCAAGGCCGGTTCGATCGGCGCGGCCAACGCGTTCAGCTTCTACCCCGGCAAGAACCTCGGAGCCTGTGGCGAAGGCGGCGCCATCACCACGAACGACCCCGAGATGGCTCGCAAGATGAAGATGCTGCGCGAACACGGTCAGGTGAAAAAGTATTACCACGACATCGAGGGCTACAACGGCCGTCTCGATTCACTACAGGCCGGCTTGCTTCATGTGAAGCTGCGCCACCTCGCCGAATGGAACAAGCAGCGTCAGGCTGCCGCCGCCGAGTACAAGAAGCTGCTCGCGTCGAACACAGCCTTGAAGCTGCCACAGGTTCCCGAATGGTCGCGCCCGGTGTGGCACCTCTTCGTCATCCGAGTTGCCGATCGCGACGGCCTCCAGAAGCGGCTCGCCGAACAGAAGATCGACACCGGCATCCACTATCCGATTCCACTGCACTTGCAAAACGCGTACAAGTCGCTCGGCTACAAGAACGGCGACTTCCCTGTCACCGAAAAGCTCGCGCTCGAAATTCTGTCGCTGCCGATGTTCCCGCAGCTCCAGAAGGCGCAGCAGTCACGCGTCGCGCAAGCTGTGGAAGAAATTCTCTCGGTTCCCTCGGTCTAAATCCGATCGAAACGAGTAGCCACTAACAACTATCGCGCAGGCCGAGCAAAGGTAGATACCGCCCGGCCTGCGTCTTCATTTCTCAACTTTTCAGTCCCTAAAACATTCAACCAAGCCCAGAACGCATGCCAGCCACCGAATCATCCGCGACGCAATCCTCCGCACTGCGCGTTGACCGTCTCGTCAGCCTGCGCGTCGTGCGTCCGTTGCGCCGCATCAGCTCGTCGCCAGCCGCTCTGCGCATTCCAATTTTGATGTACCACAGCGTCGCCGAACCCGGCGCCGATTCGCGTCACC
>DATAMU010000411.1:0-7353 GCA_036266605.1 Candidatus Acidiferrum sp.
CGGAATCTGTCATGTGAAAGATGGCGACTTCGATCAGAACGGGAAAGACTATCCGATCGATCTGGCGAAGACGTTTGGGATTTTGAAGGCGAGCGGATATCGCGGGTACTGCTCGATCGAATACAGCGGAGCGGGCGATCCGCACGACCCGACGAAGAAGCTGATTGAGGAGAGTGTGAAGTATTTAAGCTGACTAGGACGCACTCGAACGACAGGAGCAGGGACAAATGGCGGGACAGAGTATTGAGCGGAGAGAGATGTTGCGGATTTTGGCGACGGCTTCGGCTGCTGCTGGGTTCGCAGGTTTCAGCAAGTGGGCGTTTGCTTGCGAGGATGTGCATGCCGCGGCCAAAGGCGTGCAGCAAATCAAGACCGCATCGTACACGCCGCAATTTTTCTTCGCGGACGAATATCCGATGGTCGAGCGGCTTTCGGAAATGATCATTCCGAGCGACGACGGGCCGGGATCGCGCGAAGCGGGTGTGGCGGAATTCATCGACTTCATGGCGTTTCACGACGACAGCATCCAGTATCCGTTCCGCCTCGGATTGAGCTGGATGAACGCACATTCAGAGCGATTGCATCGAAAGAAATTTCTCGAACTCACCTCGGCTGAACAGTCCGCACTGCTTCGCCCTCTTGCATACAAGAAAGAATTTCGCGATGGCGAAGAGGACGGCCGAGCGTTTTTCGACCTGATGCGCGAATACACGACGATGGGCTTTTACACGACGAAAGTCGGCCTCGAACAACTCGATTGCCCCAGCTTGAAGTTCTATAACGCATCGCCGGCGTGCCCTCACGTGGACGATCGCGAACACAAGCATTTGCCGCCGCCAAAATACTAGAGCGCCGAGACGAGGATCCATACCATGGCAAAGCAAATTTACGACGTGATCGTGATCGGCACGGGAGCAGGCGGCGGCATGGCGATTAAAACACTGTGCGAAGCCGGGCTGAAGGTCTGCGCTCTCAACGCCGGACGCAAGCTCGATCCGGGAAAAGATTTCAAAAATCACCGCATGCCGTGGGACATGAAGTTTCGCGGCTTCGACGATCCGAAGAAGCGCGCGCAATCCTACGGCTACATGGACAACGAATACACCGCCGGGATCTGGGAGCACGAAATTACGTACACGACGGCGCCGGGAACGCAATGGATGTGGCCGCGCTGCTTCGCGGTCGGCGGCAAAACAAACTTCTGGGGACGCAGCGCCGCGCGGATGGGCGACATCGATTTCCAGGCTGCGAGCCTCGACGGGTTCGATTCGAACTGGCCGCTGAAGTACGAAGAGATTGCCCCGTACTACTCGCGCGTCGAGCGACTGATCGGCGTGGCAAGCACCGTGCAAGGCCGCCCGAGTAATCCCGACGGCGAATACATTCCGCCGATGAATTTTCGCTGCTTCGACTGGATTTTGAAATCGGGCGCGGACAAATTGAACGTGCCGTATTTGCCGGACCGCGAAGCGCAGCTCACGCAGGAGCACAACGGGCATCCGGCTTGCCACTATTGCGGGAACTGCACGGAGGGTTGCGACATCGGCGCATTTTTCTCTTCGCCGCGCTACTTGCTGCCCGCTGCGGAAGCGACGAAGAATCTCGAACTGCGAACGAACGCGCTAGCGAAAAATATTTTGGTCAATGACAAGGGTCACGCGGCCGGAGTTGCCTACATCGACCGGAACACAAAGCAAGAGGTCGAAGTGTACGGACGCGCAGTGGTCGTAGCGGCTTCGACCGTCGAAAGCGCGCGCATCATTCTGAATTCGAAATCGCGACATTGGCCAAACGGAATCGCAAATTCGAGCGGTCAAGCCGGACGCAATCTTTGCGACCACATCTACGGCTCGACCGCGTACGGATATTTGCCGCAACTGCTCGGACAGCCGGCCTTCCCCGACAACGTCTCGACCGCGGAGATCGCATGGCTGCCACGTTGGCAAAATCTAAACAGTCCGCACGAAGAAGCCTTCATTCGCGGGTATTCGATGTATCCGGATGGAGGCTGCGGTGAATTTCCAGAGCTGCGCGGCATCGAGGGATTCGGCGCCGAGTTCAAACGCGAGATCAAACGGAAGTATCCGGCTCCGGTGAATCTGGGGATTCAGGCTCCTTCCCTGCCGAGTCCGACGAACTTTGTCGAAATCGATCCCGAAGTGAAGGATGCATTCGGGATTCCGGTTGTGCGCGTTCATTTTCGCTGGGGCGAGAACGAATTGAAGATGTGGGAGCACGGAAAACAAGTCAGCCGCGAGATATTCCACGCGTGCGGCGCGGAGTATGAAGGTTGCAGCGAGCATCCGCAGATTCCGGGGTGGAGTTTGCATGAGACGGGAACGCTGCGCATGGGGGATGATCCGAAGAAATTTGTTACGAACAAATATGGACAGACGCATGATGTGCCGAATTTGTTTGTGGCGGATGCAAGTTTGTTTTTGACTTGCAGCGATAAGACGACAACGCTGTCGATTTTGGCGTTTTCGATGCGGGCGAGCGAGTACCTTGCCGACCAGATGAAGAGTGGGAAGTTAAGCGCATAGAATCATCCGCCGTGGGATTCTTTGTGGGTGCTGACGGCACTGCCGTCGTCGCGTTTTAGTTTGCGGAAGACGATGGTGGAGACGACGGTCATTGCGCCGAGAACGTAGAAGGCCTGGTGGACGCCGCGGATGAAGATGCTCGGATTGGACCGCGCCGTGGCGGGCAGGAAGAACGCGGTGATCAGTGATGCCGTCGCAACGCCGAAGCTGATCGACATTTGCTGCATGGTGCTGGCGATCGAGCTGGCGGCACTGGCTTCTTCGTCGTCGATTTCGGCATAGACGAGCGTGTTCATGCTGGTGTATTGCAGCGACGTGAAGAAACCGTACGCAAAGAGATAAATCACGATCAGCCACACCGGCGTTCCCACGCCGATCGTCGAAAAGCCCAGAATCATCGCGCCGATAATGAGCGTGTTGGAAACGAGCACGGCGCGATAGCCGAAGCGCTTGAGAATTTTCGGCATGGTGATTTTCAAGCTCATTGCCGCGATAGCCTGCGGCATCATCAGCGCGCCCGATTCAATCGGCGAAAAGCCGAGTCCCACCTGATACAGCAACGGAAATAGAAACGGGATGCCGCCGATGCCAAGCCGCGTGACGAAGCTGCCGGTGACCGCCGCGCGGAATGTGCGGAGACGGAAAAGCGCAAGCCGCAACAAGGGATGTTTGGCTTTTGACGCGTGCAGACCGTAGGCGGAAAGCAGCACTAACGATAAGACGAGCAAGCTGACGACTTCTGTAGTGCTCAGCGTGTGCTCGCCGAAAACCTCCAACACATAAGAAAGCAGCGCGACACCGGAACCAAAGAGAACGAGGCCGACGATGTCCAGCGGATTGGTGTGCTCTTCGCGATAGTCGGGAAGATGGCGATAGACGAGATAGAGGCCAACGAGGCCGATCGGCACGTTGACGAAGAAAATCGCCCGCCAGTGGAAGTAACCGACGATGAGACCGCCGGTGATCGGGCCGAGCATCGGTCCGATGAGGCCGGGAATCGCGACGAAACTCATCGCGCGGATGAGTTCGGATTTCGCGAACGTGCGCACCATCGTGAGACGGCCGACGGGAACCATCATGGCGCCGCCACAGCCTTGCAAAATGCGGCAGGCGACGAGTTCGTGGATGTTGGTGGAAAGGCCGCAAAGCAGCGAGCCGAGCGCGAAGATTCCGATCGCGGAAGAGAAGACGCGACGCGTGCCGTAGCGGTCGGCCATCCATCCGCTGATGGGAATGAAGACGGCGAGGCTGAGCGTGTAACTAGCGAGCACGGACTTCATCGCGAGCGGCGCAACGTGAAGCGCGGCGGCGATCGTCGGGACAGCGGTGTTGAGAATGGTGGTGTCGAGCGACTCCATGAAGAAGGCGACGGCGATCAGCCAGGGCAGGAGACGGCGGCTGGAGTCGGCGAGCGTTGCGGGAGATGGCGCGGAGGCCGGCGCTTCGATGGGATTGAGCGTGCCGACGTTGACAGCCTTAGTTTCGGTTGGCGAGGTTGGCGGCATCAGCGGTAGCGGCTAATTTCGCTCGAATCCGAGCGAATGAATTGGATGCAGCGGAGTGGCAATCAGGAACTGGCGAGGAGATGGTCGAAGTAGGCGAGCATTTCGGGCGAATCCCACTGTTGGTAGCCGATGATTTTGCGGGCGATTTTTCCGTTGCGGTCGATGATGTAGGTTTCGGGAACCATCACGGTGCCGTAGGATTCGGCGATGGCGCTGCGATTTTCTTTTGTGGCGGGGTCGCGATAGGTGGGGTAGTTGATGGCGTGATCTAGCAGGAATTTTTTGTAGGCGGCGTCGTCTTCGTCGGCGGCGACACCGAGGACAACCGCGTTGTGGGCGGCGATGTGTTGCTGGAGGCGGTTCAGGCCGGGAGCCTCTTCGATGCAGGGCTGGCACCACGAGCCCCAGAAATTCAGGACGACGACTTTGCCGCGAAAATCGGACAGATGGGTGGATTTGCCGTCAACCGTGAGCGAGAAATCGCGCGCTTTGCTGCCGGCGATGGAGGCTTCGCCCTGGCGGTAGCTGGGTAGCGCGAAAATCAGAATTACAGCGGCGGCGGCCCCAATCGCAGCCCAATTTGCTAGTTTTCGACCGATTCCCATCAAGTGTTATACTAACGTATCCCCGAGTTGTTCGGAACGTCTCGTTCGGCTGAAGGGCTTTTGCTCGCGATTTTGCGGCGGCCAGCCAAGCGACGTTCGGGCGAGCTTCCGCCGAATCTATCCATGTCCAATACGAAGCCAAGTTCACAGAAACAGGGTGAGGAGTCTCTAGGCGCTAAAGTTGACGCGGGAGCGGCGGTGGCGCGTGGAGAATTTGCTGGCGAGCCTTGCATTTCGGCGATCGTACCGGCGCGAAATGAGGAAGCGGTGATCGGCGCGTGCGTGAAGGCTCTCGCGGCGCAACCGGAGATCGCAGAAATTTTGGTGGTCAACGATCAGTCGAGCGACGGCACGGTTGCGACCGTGCGACGAGCGGCGGCGCAGATTCCCAAGCTGAAATTGCTGGAGACCGGCAAGCTGCCAGAGGGTTGGGTCGGGAAGAACAACGCGGTGTGGCGCGGCGCGGCGGAAGCTAGCCAGAAGTGGCTGCTGTTTACCGATGCCGACGCGGAACTTTTACCTGGAGCGACGGCGCAGGCGTTACAGATCGCGCAAGAAACGAACGCGGCGCTGGTTTCGTTTTCTCCGGAGCAGGTGACCCAGACTTGGTACGAGAAATCGCTGATTCCGTTTGTGTATTGCCGGTTGGCGCGGCATTTTTCGTTTAAGGATGTGAACGATCCGAAGAAACAAGCGGCCGCGGCGAATGGGCAATTTCTAATGATTCGGCGTGACGCTTACGATGCGATCGGTGGGCACGCGGCGATCGCGGGCGAGGTTTTGGAAGATGTGGCGCTGGCTCAAGACGCGAAGCGTGGTGGGTACGCGATTTGGTTTGGCCCGGGCAAAGGCGTGGTGAAGGCGCGGATGTATCGGTCGTTTGCGGCGATGCGCGAAGGGTGGAAGAAGAATTTATATTTGCTGATGGGCGGATCGCGCGCGGCAACCTATCGCGAGTTTTTCGCGGCGGTGCCGTGGATTCCATTTTTGCTGATTTTGATTGGGTTTTTCATGCCGTTTGCGCTGATGGCGGGGGTGGTGTTGCTGCTTGTGCGGCAGGCGGGTTATGGGTTCGACCTGCGGCGTAACCATTATGGGGGGTCGCTCATCCTCTATTATGTGCCCGCCGTACTCATCTACAGCGGCATCCTGTTTGGGTCGTATCGCGCGTACGCCAGGGGAAAAGTGGCCTGGAAGGGGCGCGAAATTTGCGTTGGGACACAGGGAGCCGCACGATAGCTTTCTTATTTTGAGATTTGATCTGGCGAGAGGTTTCTGAGCAACGAAATATGGTTCTGCTGACACGCAAAATCGAATTTTCGGCTTCGCACCGGTATAACAATCCGGCGATGTCTGAGGAGGAGAATCGGCGGGTGTTTGGGAAATGCAACAACCCGCATGGACACGGGCACAACTACACGCTGGAAGTGACTGTCGCCGGCGAGCCTGATCCGGTGACCGGGATGGTGGTTGATCTCGCCGATCTGAAGAAGATTTTGGAACAGGAAGTGATGCGGCGGATGGATCATCGGCATTTGAATTTTGAGGTGCCGGAGCTTGCGGAGCAGATTCCGACTTGCGAGAACGTGGCGCGGGTCATTTGGAATTTGCTGGAACCGAAGATCACGCAAGGGCGGCTGCATCGTGTGCGATTGTATGAGTCGCCGGATTTGTTTGCGGATTGTTATCGCAACGGCGTTGCGCGAAATGGGAGCGCTGCATGAATGCGGCACAAGACGATCTGAAGATTGAATTGGGGCGGCGGTATCGATTCGCGGCGTCTCACCGTTTGCATAGTGCGCAGATGAGCGACGCGGAAAATGCGCGAATTTATGGCAAGTGCAACAACGCCTGCGGACATGGGCACAACTACGTTGTCGAGGTCAGCCTGTCGGGTGACGTCGATCCCGCGACCGGGATGATCGCGAATCTCGCCGATCTCGATGAATTTGTGCAGCGCGAAGTGATCGAGCCGTTCGATCATCGTTCGCTGAATGAAGAGGTCGAGGCGTTTCGGGCCGAGGTGCCGACAACGGAGAATTTGTGCATCGAGATTTACCGGCGACTGAAAACATTTCCGAAAGCAAAGCTCGAGCGCGTGCGCGTCGAAGAGACTTCGAATAACAGTTTCGAATACGCAGGGGACGGAGCGGTCAGCGGTTCGGACATCGCATTGTAACGGTGCTGAAAGGACCACGGTATGAGCAAGCCGACAGAAGAAATCCGGCTCGATGAAGGCAATTCACGCGGCGCGAAAACGATCGCGTGCCACATGCGCGAAATCATCAAGGAAATCGGCGAAGACCCCGATCGCGAAGGATTGAAGAAAACGCCGGAGCGTTTCGAGAAAGCGCTGAGGTTCTTGACCAGCGGCTATCGCATGGACGTCGATCATCTGCTGAATGGCGCTACATTCAGTGTCGCGTATGACGAGATGGTCGTGGTGAAAGACATCGAGTTCTTCAGTCTCTGCGAACATCATCTGCTTCCCTTCTTTGGGAAGGCGCATGTGGCCTATCTGCCGACCAAGAAAGTGCTCGGGCTTAGCAAAGTTGCGCGGCTGGTGAATATGTTCGCGCGGCGGCTCCAGATCCAGGAACGGATGACGAGCGAAATCGCCGAAACAATTCAGGAGAAAATCGCTCCTCAGGGCGTCGGCGTCATCATCGAGGCGCGGCATCTGTGCATGCAGATGCGCGG
>DATAMU010000412.1:0-2926 GCA_036266605.1 Candidatus Acidiferrum sp.
ACCGTTCGGAGCTCAGGGTAAAGCAGTGCTGCACCCGTACACGGATTTGCCGGCGAAGTAGAGGTGATCGGCTCGTTGATTGGGGTGGATTTGACCGTAAAGGCGGCGCGAAAGCGCTGCGCTCCAAAATGAAGCTGCCAACGTTGAAGGATGAGGCGGTTACGGATACACTCGGCGCGCGTTTTTCGGCGAGGGCGAATGACACTCCGGCGGGCGTGGTGGGGAACGGTTGCGGTTGGCGCGATCGCATGTGCAGCAAGCGCGACGTGGGTTCTTGCGGGCGATGGCGCGGGACAAAATGTCGCCGCGAAGAGCAACGGCAACGAGCAGAAGCTCGAGGCGGCGGTCGACGAGGTGTTTCAGGATTTGACCGTTGCGGGATCACCGGGATGCGCGCTCGGTGTGTATCGCGGCGGACAGATTATTTATGAGAAGGGCTACGGGCTGGCCAACGTCGAGGAGGACGTGCCGATTTCGCCGAAGTCGGTGTTCGACATCGGATCGACATCGAAGCAATTCACCGCGACGAGCATTTTGCTGCTGGAAAAGGCGGGAAAGCTATCGGTCGAAGACGACATCCACAAATACATTCCTGAGCTGCCTGACTACGGCAAGAAAATCACGATTCTGAATTTGCTGAATCACACGAGCGGGCTGCGCGATTATTTGGCGCTCTTCGATATCGCGGGGGTGAACGGCGACAGCGTGACGACCGATGATGACGCGATGGCGCTGATCACGCGGCAGAAAGGGCTGAATTTCGCACCGGGCTCGGAGTATCTCTACAGCAACACGGGATTTTTCCTCATGTCGGTGATTGTGCAGCGCGTAAGCGGAAAGACGCTGCGCGAATTTGCAGCGGAGAATATTTTTTCGCCATTGCAGATGAACCACACGCAATATCGCGACTATCACCGATCAATCGTGCCGGAACGCGCGATGGCCTACGACGAAAACGAGAAGAAAGATGGATTCACGCTCGACGTTTCGTATTTCGAGCAGACGGGCGACGGCGCGGTGCATACGACCGTGGAAGATCTGCTGAAGTGGGACGAAAATTTTTACAGCGGACAGGTCGGCGGGAAGATTTTATTGGCGGAGCTGCAAGAGACGGCAAAGTTGAATGACGGAAAGAGATTGAATTACGCGAAAGGTCTTGTCGTTTCGGATTATCGCGGGTTGCGGATGGTGAGCCACGGTGGGTCGTGGGGAGGATACCGGGCGCAGTTGATGCGATTTCCGGAGCAGCACTTTTCGGTGGCGACGCTTTGCAATTTGGGGAGCTCCGACCCGACGCGGCGCGCTACGCAAGTCGCGGATGTTTATTTGAACAGCGTGATGAAGCCGAAGACGGTGAAGTCGGCGGAAGCGGACGATGAGGCACCGAAAAAAGAGGCGGTGAAGATTCAAGTGACGAAGGAGGATCTCGTCCCGTATGCCGGAGATTATTGGAGCGAAGAGACGGGCGTGACTTACCGGTTGGCGGTGAAAGATGGCGCGTTGAAGGTGGTTGCGGTGCTCGACAAAATTGGAATTCCGCGGGCGAACAATTTTGCGAGGGAAGATTTCCGGCCGACCGCGAACGACGTTTTCACTGTGGGTGAAGACGGGATGACGGTGAAGTTCAAGAGAGATGGGGGGACGGCGTCGGAATTTCAGCTGGATGCAGGGCGAAGCGTGGGGATCATTTTTCGAAGGATTAAGTAGGACGCGAACCGCAAATCAAGGCGGCGCACAACCGAACTCAAGCTCATTAAGGATTGCTGAAATGGGGCGCAGCGTGCTGCGCCCCTACAAAATATTGGTGAATGGGACTCAGGGCCAGGGGGCGATCAGCGACGGCTGATCGAAATGGCCGATCCAGAGGCGCGTGATGCCGGCGCCGAGCAGCATGCCCGCGACGATCAGGGCGATCACACCGATGGTGATCCAGAGATCGGTTTTCTTTGGCGAGGCATCGGTTTCGGGCATCAATTCGGATGCTTCCTCTTTGACCTGACCGATTGCCGCTGAAGTTGGCGGAGCGGGGAATTCCGTAAATTCCGGCTGGACGACGAGGCAGTAGCCTTTGCGCGGAACCGTTTCGATGTACACCGGCTTGTCGCACGAATCGCCGAGCGCCTGACGAAGCTTGTTCACGGTGGTATTTACGTTGGCGTCGTAATTGACGTGGGTCTCGTTGGGCCAGAGGCGAAGCCGAAGCTCTTCGCGCGTCAGGACGTCGCCCTGCTTTTCGACCAGCGCGAGCAGCACCTGGTAAACCTTGCCTTGAAGGCGAAGGCGCGAGCCGCTTTTGGTTACTTCCTGGCGCTGCTGATCAATCTGAAACGGGCCAAACCGTACGTATCGCGCAGGGAGCTGGATCGTCCGGGCCGCTCCTGTGGCCGCATCGGGTTCCATTGTCGAACTCAGGTCAGAAAGAGACATACACCCCACCCATGAGCAGATAGACGCGGGAGACTTACTTCCGTTTTGCTAGTGAATACGGAAATTTTAGGGGAAGGTTTCGTTGCAAACCGAAGAAAGACAAAGAGGTTACAGAAATTAAGATAACTATATAAATGAGCATCCGAAAATTAATGCGGACCGGAGGTCAGCCTGTCGTTACACGGGCTGTGACACGCCTATTTCGCGATTTCAGCTCGATTTCGTTCCCCAGATTGCTTTCCTTTAAAAATGGCTCCGTCTAAACCCAGCAAGATTTCCCCTAGGCACTGCATACGGAGAAAAAATGAGATTTCGGCTGGGTGTGATTCTTGCGCTGGTGTTTGGATTTTGTCTTATCGGGAGTGGCACTGCCGATATGTCGGCTGCGGCTCGGCTAACCGGCATGGGAGAGGGTGGCAGTGGCCTGATACCTCAGGCGGCGGATGGTTCCCTCGCTGACGAAGCGAACACGGCCTGGATGGCAAAGGATTGGGAGAGG
>DATAMU010000413.1:0-1999 GCA_036266605.1 Candidatus Acidiferrum sp.
GCTCTCCATCACCTCGATGTCGTTGCGGGACCGTGGATCTATCGAGTATTTCTTCTTCCCGGCACGCTGCAAGTGGATCTGGCATTCGTTCAAGCCGCTGAGTTCAGGCCACTCGCTTCTACGTTCCGGCTTGTGTATGGAAAAGCCAACGAGTCTCGGAATTTCCCAGCGTCAACACCCGGCAGCGTCATCGGCCTCGGTTGGTTGTACGCCCTGCACGCTCGGACATGTATTGCAAGAGAGCGGCTCTGGCAGGCCGAATACATGATCAGTGGTGTTCGAGATCATGCTCTAGCGCTGGCTTGCATTCGCCACAACCTTCCGGCAGTTCATGGTCGCGGGATTGATCGACTGCCGAAGGAAATGACTGCTCGATTTGAATCCGCTCTAGTGCAGCAAATCAGTACCGCCGAACTTTGTCGGGCTTTTCGTGTCGCAGTAGCGTGCTTTAAAGCTGAAGTTCAAGCAGCTGACGAAAAACTCGGAGAACGCTTGCAGGACACGCTGGATTCTCTAAGTGAAGGCTTGAGCTGAATTCTCAAATTGTTCAGACGGTTTCCGAAACCATCGGCAAAACGTACTCCGCGACCGCTGACGCCGCCGTCAGCCCCGGCGACTCCATACCAACCAGGTGAACCACCTGCGGCACCTTCGGATCGCGTGTAATCACGAAATCCGCAATCCCATGACCCGTCGGCGGCACAAGCTTCGGCCGCAATCCTGAATATCCAAGCTGCAAATCTTCTTCCCGAATTTCCGGCAGCAGCGTCTTCGCAGATTCCGCAAAATCGCGAATCGCCAGCCGCCCACGCTCGTAGTTGTCTTTGCCTTCGACATACGTCGCCGTCGGCCCCAGCAAAAACGTGTCCCACAGCGTCCGAGTGAAATGCACGCCCAGGCTCAACCCGTCGTGATGCGGCAAGGGATACACCAGTGTACTGATCAAACTCGCGCGCGGCCCGCGCACTTCGCAATACTCGCCGCGCACCGGATAAATTTTCCATGAATTGTTGCCCAGCATCGCCGCCACTTCGTCGGCATACAATCCGGCCGCGTTGATCACGCAGCGCGCTTCGATCGACTCGCGTTCTTTCGACTCTTCGTCGCCGATTTCCAGATCGACGCGCACAGCATCCTTCACGGGCGTCAGCGCCACAACTTTTGCCCGCGTCACAATATTGGCGCCGTTGTCCGCCGCAAGTCGCGCATGCGTCCGCACCAGATCTTCCGCCGACAAAATTCCCGTCGATGGAACATCGATCGCCGCCGTCCCGTGAATGTGCGGCTCGCGCGCATGAATCTCTTTCGGTCCGACAAGCTTCAGTCCGGTGACGCCGTTCGTGATTCCCTTCTGAATCAGCTTCTCGAGTTCCGGCTCTTCACTCTTGTTCGCCGCAACAACGAGCTTGCCCGTCTTGCGATACGGCACCTTGTACTTCTCGCAGAACTCGTACGAAAGATCGTTTCCGCGAACGCACAGCTTCGCCTTCAGCGAATCTTTCGGATAGTAGATCCCGGAGTGAATCACGCCGCTGTTGCGCGTGCTCGTCGCCATTCCGACGCGCGGATTCTGCTCCAGCAGGAACACGTCCTGCCACTTTTGTGAAACCGCCCGCGCGATCGAGCACCCGATCACGCCGCCGCCAATAATCAATATGTTTGCCTGATCCATCGCTACAAGAATAATTCAGTTTCGCCGCCGCGAAAACGCGCCGAAGAAAAAAACTTCCAACTGAGCCTGTAGAAGGAGGAAGCGGCAGATTGGAAGCCAGAACGCATGCCAACAAATCGCGAGGTAGAGCGCGGCGGCGATTTGACGCCGTATTGTGGGTCGCGGTTTCAACTGAACAGCAGAAGCAGAAGCCGGATGCTAGTGGCATTGTGGGTCGCGGTTTCAACCGCGACATTTGCGCATGCCGAGAAAGAGGGGCTTCAGCCCCTGACGGGGCCGCGGATACCGATTGTGTCGAAGCGTTACTCGTCGCCGCCGATGTCGTCG
>DATAMU010000414.1:0-1684 GCA_036266605.1 Candidatus Acidiferrum sp.
CTCTGTCGGTGCTGCGTTTTCTCAGTGACACGCTGGTGATTCACGTGGGAGAAACGGCGGAATGGACGAACGAAGATCCGGTCACGCCGCACACAATCACGTTCGGAACAGAGCCGGCCAATCCATTGCCGCCATCGGTGAACGTGACGACCGATGCGGATGGAGCGCGGCACGCGACCATCAATTCGGTGTTCGACAGCGTGCATTCCGGTTTCATTGTGGCGGCGCCGCAGGATCGCATCGGTCTGCCGCAAGCGGACAATGGAGTGACGCGGTTTCGGATTACCTTCACAAAGGCGGGAGCGTATCCATTTATCTGCGCCCTGCACGATGACTTGGGAATGAAGGGGAAAGTGATCGTACTGCCCTGAGGCATGACGATTCGAATCGCAAAGCAGCGGCCCGAATTTGCCCGCGATGTTGCCGGGGATTCGGGCCGCGGTTTTTTGAGGCTGGAGGCGGTCCGTGGAAAACCACCGCCATCCGTTTCGAGCCCCCATTAGGGGCGGTCGGAGGGGGCGGAAGCTAGGACGTCGGCGGAGGGGAGTTCGAGGATGAAACGGGAGCCGACGGGAGAATTGTCTTCGACGCGGAGGCCGCCGCCGTGTTCGGCGACGATGCGGGCGGCTATGGCCAGGCCGAGGCCGGTGCCGCGGTCCTTGGTGGAGAAGTGCGGAAGGAAGAGTTTGTCTTTGTCCTGCGGCGAGATGCCATGGCCGCTGTCGGAGACGACGATCTCAACGAAGTCGGAATCGGGATTGGTGCGCGTGGTGACGCTGATGTTGCGGACGGGAGAGGCTTCCAGGGCCTCGGCGGCGTTGTCTATGAGATTGACGATGACGCTGCGGAGAAGACCAGCGTCGGCGCGAATTGCAGGGGGCTGCGTAGCGAATGAGGTATTGAGGGTGATGCCGTCGAGACGGTTGGAGAAGACTTCAATGGCTTCGCGAACGATGGCGTTGACGTCGGCGGACTCGAGTTTAGCAGAAGGGAAGCGGACGAACTGGGAAAATTCGTTGACCAGTGCAGAGAGTGTTCCGACCTCGCGTTCGATGAGGCGGCCAGCTTCTTCGACGAGGCGAGCGAGTTCGGGATCGCCTGAAGGGAATGCGGCGCCATTTTCCTGGCGCTTTTCCAAGTAGCGAAGCAGGCGCTGGGCGGATAGTTGGATGGGAGTGAGCGGATTTTTGATTTCGTGCGCGATGCGGCGAGCCACTTCTTGCCATGCGGCGGTTTTTTGTGCGCGGAGGAGTTCGGTAAGGTCATCAAGCACGACGACGTAGCCGGAATTGGCGCGGCGCGGACCGAGGGAGCTGACCGTGACGGCGGCGTGGAGAATGCGGCCACCGGCGATGATTTCGAGCTCGCGGGAGACGACGCTGGTACGAAGAGCGCGGCGCATGAGGTAGCGGATGGCGCGGGCGTCTTCAGGGCCGACCAGTTCTTCGAGATTGCGCGCGTCCTTTGCGCCTGGACCGACAATTTTTGTGACGGCGGGATTGATGCGGACGATGTTGCCTTCGGGATCGAGAGAAATCGCTCCGGTGGGGATATTTTCCAGAACGGTTTCGATCAGCTGACGGCGGCGCTCGAGCTCGCGGACGGCTTCCTGAAGATTGTGAGTGAACTGATCGATCTGCGAACGGGAGTCGTGCAGTTGGGTGGTCATGCTGTTGAAGGAGCG
>DATAMU010000415.1:0-2161 GCA_036266605.1 Candidatus Acidiferrum sp.
GGTTTTTTCGCCGGGGTCTTGTTCGAACGTTTGCGAGGTCTTGAATGGGTCGTAGTCGCGCCAGAGCCAGGTCATTTCGGCGGGGAATTCGGCGGCGCCGTGGGCGGAGTTGTGGGTGCCTCGGCCGAAGCTGAGGTGGAAGTCGTAGCCGGCGGCTTTGAGAGCGTTGGCCATGCGGAGATTCGCTAGCGGCCAGTTTCCGTAGCGCAGATCGAGATCTTCGGAGCCGTCCTGGAGCCAGACGCGGATGTTGCGCTTGGGCTCGCGCAGAATTTTGTCGGGATAATCCTGGCCGCCGTCGGGATTCGCCGGGTCTTCTTTCCATTGAATGGCGGAGAAGCTGCCGATCCAAGAGATAACGCGCGCGAACTGATCGGGTTGCTGCCAGGCAGCATTGAAAGAGCAGATGCCGCCGGAGGAGAGACCGGTGATGGAGCGGCTGTAAGCGTCTTTGCGGATGTTGTACTTCTCTGACACGTCGGCCAGGATTTCGTCGCGCAGGAAGCGCGGGTAACGATCGCTGACGGTGTCGTAGAGCGTGCTGCGCATCGAATCCTTGAGCGTGCGATTCCATTTTTTGCCGTACGCATCGACGAAATTGTAAGTGGGCGTGCCAGGTGAGCCGCTGATGTCGCCGGGATTGATGAAGACGACGATTATCACCGGGATTTTTTTCTGCACGATGAGATTGTCCACGACGTTGAGCGTTTTGTTCTTTCCTTCGCGATCGATGTAGCCCTCGCCGTCCTGAACGACCAGAAGAGCAGCCGGAGTTTTGGGATCGTATTGAGCGGGGACGTAGATCCAGTAGTCGCTCTTCATGCCGTCGTAAATCTTGCTGGTGTGCGTCAGCTTTTCGGAGAGCTTACCGGCAGGCACGCCGAGATGCTGGTAGGAATCGGGTGTGTAGACGGGCACGTCGTAGCTGCCGCCGAATTTTTCGTGGGAGACGAGATAGTGAAAGGTGTGTGCAGTGCCGAGGCGTTCGATGCGCGCGGGTGTGTACCAAAGATTGCTGCCCGAGATTTGGCGCATGTCGGGGCCAGCCGCGTCGTCGATGAAGAGCGCGGGCTTGCTGGACGACTCGGTGGCGAAGAAGAAGTCGGGGCCTTGGCCGATGAACGCTTTACCTTCTTTGAGATCTTTGGCGTCGAAGGTTGCCACGATCGCTGACTGAAGTTGAGAACTGTTGGATTTGGCGAGTTCGATGAGTTGAGGCGCGGTGGATTTCTCGGGTGGCATGGCGTGAGCCGGGATGCCGGTGAGGATGGCCGTCAGAAAGACGATGGCGGTGCAGGTGCGGAGAAGGCCGAATGGTTTTTGCATGGCGGCTGCATTCTATTTGGGGTTCCCTGTAACCGCCAGCGGGTTTTTGGATGGGCAATCACGACGACGCTGTGTGATAGGCTCGGCGGTTTAGAACGGAGCGCACTATGCGGACCGGGCTGATTATTTTGGGTGGGTTGCTGGCATGGGGGATTTTTGTGGCGGCGGCGAAAGCGTCTCCGAATCCGTCGAAGGCGATTGGCACGGCGACAATTGCATTTGTGGTTGGGTGGTTTTTGGTCGCGGCCGTGAATATGTATTTTGGGGTGGCGCGGGCGGGGTACGCGTTTCGTGAAGAGTTGCCGATATTTTTGGTGATTTGGCTGGTGCCTGCGATCGTGGCGGTGATTGCGATGAGATGGTTGCGTTGAAGACAAGCTGAAGCCAAGACACAGTGATCGTACGGACATGGGGCGCGGCAGTGCTGTGCCCGTACAAAATCGTGGCGCTGATTTCGGTTGAAGATAAAGGAGAGGTGGGCGGATAGAGATGGGGACGGGGAGGCTTGAGGCGTTTAGCGATGGAGTGATTGCGGTCATCATCACGATTATGGTGCTGGAGTTGAAGGCGCCGGAGGGACACAGCGTTGCTGTGCTCATTCCGCTCGCGCCGGTTTTCTTGAGCTATGTGCTCAGCTTCATCTATGTGGGGATCTATTGGAACAATCATCACCACATGCTGCATGCGTGCGATGAAATTACAGGCGGGATCTTATGGGCGAATTTGCATTTGCTGTTCTGGCTGTCGCTGATTCCGTTTGCGACGGCGTGGCTGGGCGAAAATCATTATTCGTCGGGGCCTGCGGCGCTTTACGGGGCGATCTTGTTGATGTCGG
>DATAMU010000416.1:0-3311 GCA_036266605.1 Candidatus Acidiferrum sp.
TGCTGAGGCTGAGGGCAGAGATCCTTCGCTTTGCTCAAGATGACGGCGCTTTTTACATTCGTTCGATCACGCGACCTTTTGTTAACTCGACACTGCGCTTTCCTATTTTTTCGATATTGCGTCGGATTGCGGCGCGAGGGATACAGCACATACCCTACAAAACCTTAGAAGAGCGGCGGTTACGAGCGGGGGTGCCGGAAAAGGCATTCTTTGCGCAAACCCCCATAAAAATGAGTGTATTAGCCGGGGCGGGAGGCTCCTCCTTTCACCGGTGAGAAGCAAATTCCAGCTCCGATTTCTGGTGGGATTTCTGCTTGCGGCGGGGTCGCTGGTGGGCGCGGTGTTCATGGTGCGCGGGAATAGCCAGCAATTCAGACGAGCGCAGGGAGAGATTTCGAAAGGGCTAGCTACGTCGCTGACCGTGCAGGAGATCGTGGCGGGCATCGACGATGCGGAAGCGCGCAAGGACGCGTATCTGCGCGGTGGGAACGAAGAACAACGCCAAGAATACGGAACGGCCGAGACCAAAGTTACACACGCACTGGACAGACTGGAAGCAATGACGAGCTTCGATCCGGCGCAGAGGGACCGGGCGGAGGCGCTGCGATTGTACGCGCGGGTGAGGATGGCGGAGCTGTCGGCGGCGGTCGAGGCACAGAGGAACTCGGATGTGCCGCCGACAGCGACGACGGCGGCAGTGAAACTGAGCGGCGAAACGAATGCGGCTAAGAAGTTGAAAGAAGCCGCGATGGCGATGCAGCGATGTGAAGTGGACCGCGTGAAAGAGGCGCAAGAGATTTTCGTGGCAAGTATCGGAAAGCGGAAGAGAACGCTGGTCTCTGCGGGTTTGATGCAAGCGGGTGTGCTGGCATTGGTTTTTGTATTTTTTTATCGGAGCACACGGCAGCGGGAGACATCGGCGTTTCGACTGCTGCAAGAGCACCTGAAGATGACAGCGACGCTGAACACGATGGGCGAGGGTTTGCTGCAGGTCGATCGGAACGGGTGCGTGGTTTACATCAATCCGGTGGGAGAGCAACTGCTGGGTTACAGGTCGGAAGATGTTGTGGGGCTGAGCGCTCACGGACTGCTGCATCGCGCCGGTGACGACAGCAAATGCACGAATGAGAATTGCGCGCTGACGTCGGTGAGTCCGCGAGGATTGGCGTCGAAGGATGTGAACGACTGGCTGCGGAAGAAGGATGGGACGCTGGCGACGGTGGAGTACACGAGTTCGCCGCTGGTGCAGTACGGCGTGGTGAATGGCGGCGTGGTGGTGTTTCGCGACGTGAGCGAGCGGAATCGCATGCTCAGCGCGATGCGCGAGAGCGAAGAGCGGTATCGGAACCTGGTGGAGAAGAGCGGCGGGCTAATGTTCGTTCACGACTTGAAGGGATTTTTGCTGGCGGTGAACGAGGCGGCGGCAAACGCGCTGGGTTACACGGTTGATGAAATGCGCGGGAAGAATTTGAGCGAGCTGGTGACGCCGGATTTCGGTTCGAAGCTGGAATGGTATTTGACGGCGATCGCGGAATGGAATTCGCATAGTGGATTGATGCGGATGCAGACGACGGAAGGCGAAGAAGTGGTGTGGTCGTATTCGAATCGCGTGGTCTCGGATTTTGGCGCGGACCCGTATGTGCTGGGGCACGCGCACGATGTGACGGCGCAGATCATGACGGAAGAGGCGCTGAAGGTGAGCGAGGGGAAGCTGCAGGCGGCGCTGGAGAGCGAGAAGAATTTGTCTCGCGTGGATTTTCTGACGGGCATCCCGAACCGGCGCATGTTCTATCAAGCGCTGACGCTGGAAGGAAAGCGTTCGCGGCGATACGGGCGACCGATCACGCTGATCTACATCGACGTGGACAATTTCAAATATTTGAACGATCACTTTGGGCACGCGACGGGAGATGAGTTGCTGAAGATGATCGGAATGACGCTGGAGACGTCGGTGCGATCGACGGATATGGCGGCGCGGCTGGGTGGGGACGAGTTTGCGGTTTTGCTGCCGGAGACGGATGAATCGAGCGCCGGAGTGATCGTGGCGAAATTGAGGCAAAACCTGAATACGGCAATTGCGCCGAAGGGATGGCCGGTGACGTTCAGCTTTGGCGTGGTGACGTTCCCGATTGCGCTGGATTCGACGGAAGACATGATCAAGCGTGCGGATGAGTTTATGTATGAAGCGAAGCGCGGCGGTAAGAGCGCGGTTGTGTCGCGGGTGATCGAGGCGGTGGCGAAAGAAGGGTGAGTTTGTCGAACGTTCGCGCGAATTGCGCTCGAGGTCCGGTTATATCCGCAATATGTTACTTACCGATACCTGCTCTTGCCCGGATTTACGCCTGTACGAAGGAACACCGGAAGTGCCAGTGCGGGTAGTACGACCTGGCTATTTGCACAGCAAGTCGCGACACGTAAAGTTGCACGTGAAGAAAGGCACGAGGTTTCTAGGGAGCTGATGGTCTCAGGATTCATACTCGCGTTCTCGCTGGTGGCCCTGATCCGATTCGGGGTGCTGTATTGCCGCGGGATTCTGTTGCGGACGGCGGAGATGCCGGTGTCCGAGGAAGTACGGACGGCGGCGCGCCTTTCGGGCGAAGAGATCACCGGGCGCGACTTCGCGGCGCTGGCGGATATGCATAGCTTGACGCCTGGTGGCTCCAGCGGAGTGACGCTGGTGAAGGCTTACTATCGCGCGGTGCAGTTGGTTGGCGCGATCGGCAAGACGCAGGCGGCGTGCGCAGCCTGGGCGGAGCGGGAAATGGCGACTTGCGCGCGGTACGTTGGAGTGCAGATCGATGGTCGGTTGCAGATGAGCTTTGCGGAGCAGGCGGGGCGGTAAGAAGAGTTTGAAGCGCTACTGAATCGAAGAGAGATCGGAAAAACGGGTAAGGCCAATGGGCCTTACCCGTTTTTATTTCTCGCAGATAGGATCTGCCCCGACTAAAAGGTTAGGTGGAGGGCCATTTGGAGGAAGCGGGGGCTTCCGATGGTGTGCTGGATGACGCCGAGTTTGCCGGATGGGGCGCAAACGTAGGCGTCGGGAGGGGCGCAGTTGGTTTGGCCGTCCACGGGGAACGGCGCCGAGTACTGCGGCGGATTTTCGAAGAATGGGTTGAACTCGACGTTGTTGTTGGGCGTGTCGAAGCTGGGGTGATTGAAGATGTTGAACGCCTGAACGTCGAATTTGAGTCTGAAGCGCTCGCTGATTTTGAAATTCTTGAAGACACCCATGTCTACGCGAGACTGGAACGGGCTGACGAAAATGTTGAGGCTGGCGGGGCCGAAGTTGGTCTCGTAGATGTCGCGAA
>DATAMU010000417.1:0-2972 GCA_036266605.1 Candidatus Acidiferrum sp.
CGACGAGGGTGGATCCGGTGGTGGCGCTGCGGGACGAGTAAGGATTTGCGCGGGGACGCCTGTCGCAGTTGCCATTGATCGTCTCGTTGGCGGAGAAGCGACCTCATGAGACGCATCATTTTCGATATCAATGTCACGGCAGACGGCTGTTGCGACCACACCAAAGGGATTGCCAATGACGAGACGCATGAATATTTCACGCAGCTATTGCGGAGTGTTGGGCTGCTCGTATTCGGGCGTAAAACGTATGAATTGATGGTTCCGTTTTGGCCTGATGTGGCGAAGAGCCAATCGATGTCGCCGTCATCGAACGAATTCGCGCGAGTTTTTGACTCGCTCGACAAAGTCGTTGTCTCACGGTCGTTGAAGAGCGTCGAAGACGGAAGAACGAGAATTATTCGCGGAAACCTTCGCGAGGAAATGCTGAAACTGAAAGAAGAGCCGGGCGGAGATATTTTGGTTGGTGGCGTGGATGTTCCTTCTCAACTAATGGAGCTTGGTCTGGTGGATGACTTTCGAATTGTCGTTGGGCCGGTTGTGGCAGGGGAGGGGCGACGGTTGTTTGATGGGGTTCGGCTGCCGGAGACCTTGCGATTGAAGCTGGTTGAGACGAAGGTTTTCAAGTCGGGATGTGTCGCGCTTCATTATCTGAAGCAGTGATGGGGAGTGTGCGATGAGCCCGCGATCGAAAGCGAAGAAGAAGAGTGGGGTGCCGGAGGAGAAGTTGGCGTTGTTCGATGAGCTGATCGCGGTGCGGCCGGGGATCGAGAGGAAGGGCGCGAACAACGCTTACGCGGCGGTGAATGGGAATATGTTTATGTTGATGCAGGCGGATGGGGTGTTGGCGATACGGTTGCCGGAAGAGGCGCGCGAGGAATTTTTGAAGAAGTATAAGGCGAAGCTGCATGAGGCATATGGGGCGGTGATGAAGGAGTATGTGGCCGTGCCGGGGAGCGTGTTGGCGGCGGGGAAGATCAAGGAACTGCAGAAATATGTGGCGGTCAGTTTCGATTATGCGAAGGGGTTGAAGGCTAAGGCGACAAAGAAGAGTCGGTAGTTCGCGTCATGAAACTAGTGGCGCATTGCGTTGACACTGGCAATGCCCGCGCCTAGACTGACCTCATGGAAGTGCCTCTTAATCCCGAACAGGAAGCCGAACTCAAGGCCATAGCTTCGCGAGAAGGCCGAGACGCGGACACTTTGGCGCAGGAGATTCTTGCCGTTTACTTGAAACGGGAAGCTCAGTTTATTGCGGCCGTGAAGCGCGGGATAGCCTCTGCAGAACGCGGCGATTTTGTTGAGCACGACGAAGTGCTGGCAAGGATCGAACGCCTCCTTCATCGCTAATGCTCATCCGGTGGACCTCGGATGCGGCGAACGATCTCGAAAACATTGTTAACTACCTAAACCGCGAACATCCTTCCGCTTCACCCTCCGTCGTCGACGCAGTGATAGAAAGCATCGCGAGTTTGACTCGATTTCCAAGTCGCGGCAGACCGGGCAGAATTGCCGGAACCCGGGAACTGGTAGTGCCTAACTTGCCTTACATCGTGGTGTATTTTGCGACGGATCAGGTGATCCAGCTGCTTCGTATATTTCACGCAGCGCAGGATTGGTCCTGAGTACAGGTTGAGATTTGAACAGGGTGGTGGGGGAAACTGGGTGCGGGGTTGTGGGCGTGTGTTATCGTACGCGATTGGTACGATATATTGGCGCGATTGAGACGGAAGTATGGGACGAATTCGAACTGAGAGCGAGCAAGTGGCGATGGGAGTGAACGGAACGAACGGGTTCAAGCCGGCGGGAGCGCACGCCGAGTTGCCGACCGAGAAATTGCGGTGGCGGTGCGACACTTCGCGATTGCCGTTTGAGACGACGGCACAGGCGGAGCTGCGCGAAGGATTTATCGGGCAAGAGCGGGCGCTGCGAGCGCTGAAGATGGGCGTGGAGATGTCGGCGCCGGGCTACAACATTTTCGTGTGCGGATTGGCGGGGACGAGTCGCGGCGGGACGATCGCGTCGATGATCGGCGAGCTGCATCCGGTTACGAAACAATCGGTGGACCGGTGTTACGTCAACAATTTCAAGATTGCGGACCGGCCACGGCTGTTGTCGCTGCCGCGCGGGCAGGCGAATTCTTTCAAGAAGGAAATGCAGGCGGGGATTGATTTTCTGCGGCGGCGAATTCCGCAGGTGTTTGAGGGCGAGCCGTTCCAGAGGCAAAAAGGTCGGATTGTCGAGCGATTTACAGTGCGTGAAAAGGAGTTGATGGACGATTTCACGCGGAGGATTTCGCGCGAGCAGTTTGCGCTGGGGCACATGCAGGTGGGCGCGGTGGCGCTGCCAGAGATTTTTCCGGTGCTCGAAGGGCAGATGGTGCCGATCGAAGATATTTCGAAGATGGTGCACGAAGGCAAGCTGGATTCTCCGGTTGCGGAAGAGATCGAGCGGAAATATGAGCAGTTTCGGCAGGAATTTACGGTGGTGTACCGGAAGACGCTGACGTTGTCGCGCGAATTGGCGAGCGAGCTGAGTTATCTGGAGCAGGAAGCGGCGTCGGTGCTGGTGGATGGCGTGGTGGAGGAGTTGAAAGAGAAATATCCCGGCACGGGCGTGGCGGAGTATCTGGAGGAAGTGCGGCACCACTTGCTGGACAATCTCGATCCGTTCAAGGAGCGAGAGGGCGAAGGCGAACATGAGGGCGAACCGCCGCCAACACCGGACGGAATGCCCAAGCAGCCAGGTGGGCCGGAGCGCGATCCGTTCCGCGTGTACGGCGTGAATGTGATTCTGGCGCATAGCGAAGAGGACGCCTCGCCGGTGATTTTCGAAACGACGCCGACGTATGCGAATTTGTTCGGGACGATCCAGCGGGCGTACGACACCCGCGGCGGATGGACCAGCGACTTCATGGATTTGCGCGGCGGCTCGCTGCTGCGAGCTGACGGCGGCTTCCTGATCATGTATTCGAT
>DATAMU010000418.1:0-7851 GCA_036266605.1 Candidatus Acidiferrum sp.
GGCGGCGAGCCGCGCCCGCTGCCTAGGTAGATGTGCTATCTCAGGAGTCACAGCTATATCATATATCGTCTATTTCGCATTTTAAAGGAATTTGATGTGCCGTAATATAGTGCCGTCTCGAAAGGATAAGTGGGTCCAAATAGGGTCCAAAACTACTCAAAATGATTGGTTTTCGGGGGTCCGCGACCAACAAGTGCAATTGAATCATCGGGACTTAGGTGATGTACTTCAAGCTCATAACCCGAAGGTCGTCAGTTCAAATCTGACCCCCGCAACCAATTCTAAGTATCGAGACGCCGGAAGCCAGGAGTCCGGCGTTTTTGTTTCAGCTCAACGAAAAATTCAGAGTCGGGCGGCTCCGGTGTCCCTGATCAGAAGTTGAACTTAAAGCCGAGTTGCAACTCGCGTGGGCCGACCGAAGTGTAGGAAATTTGTCCGAAGCTTGGGTCGTCGACCGAAGTATTCGGGGTGCCGAATACCGGATGGTTGAATGCGTTTTTGGCTTCGAGGCGAATTTCTAGGTTCATCGACTCGCGGAGGAGGAATTGCTTTCCAAGGGATAGATCCGTGGTGAACGACCACGGGCTGCGGACGCCACCCAAAGCGCGCGGAGCATTGCCGAGCGTGAAATCGTCGGGACGCTGGAAAACGCTGTTGTCCACAAAGTAGTTGTCGACCCAATCCGAACCATGATTGCGTTTCGGCGTGCCGACTAGGTTGGGGCGTTGGTTACCGTAAGTGGGTATAGCTAAACCATCGCTCACTGTGAAGGTCAGCGGACGGCCGTCGGCGATGCGCCAGATGCCATTGGTCTTCCATCCGCCGATGATGAGGTCCGCCCACCGCGGCATGTTGGAGAGGAATGCGCGTCCGTGACCAAGCGGCAGATCGTAGGTGTAGCTGAATTGAATTACATAGGGGATGTCGAAGGTCGAGAGACTGCGTTCCAGCCAGGGCTTGTTGGGATCCTGCAAGCTCGAGAAACTGCCGAGCCAAGTGACATTGTCGTCGGCCTGGGAAGAATCATCGATCGATTTCGACCATGTGAAGGTCGCGAGGAACTGTAGTCCGTTCGAGTACTGCTTCTCCGCAGTGAATTGCAACGAGTGATAAATGGAATTGGCAATGAGCAGAGGTTCCGTGGACACGCTGGTGAACTGCGGGTACGGAAGGAGCAACTGAGAATAGGAAATTTGCGGGCTCGACAAGCTGCTGTTGGGATCGGTGATGATTCCGGCGAAAGGATTGTTGACCTTGCTATTGAGGCAAGCGATTGTGAGTGTTTGGCAGGGGTTGTTCGGGTCAGCAGATGTGATGGGCAAGGTCTCAACCGAGGGCCCGAGAATGTTACGTTGGGTGGAGCCGCTGAACGGCAGGTGGGTTCCCTTCTTGCCGATATAGTTCGCGCTGACCAAGATATTGCTGGGCAGTTGGCGCTCGAAGCCGAGACTCCAGCTCTGCTCGTTGGGTGTTCGGTTCGCGTCATAATTGCGCAAGGGGCCATTGGCGCCGAAGCCGACATCGTTGAGCAGGCCAAGCGAATTGCCCGCGGGCTGAATCAACCCATTCGGGAACGGATTGTCGAGATGCAGGTAGGGTGTGGCGCCATCGTTCTGATAGGTCGTGATGACATTGGTGAACTGATTGAAACCTTGGCTCCCATACGGGACGACGCCGGTTACGCCGGAACGCGACTGCCCGTAGTAGATGCCGTACCCACCGCGGACCACCATCTGTTTTGAGAACTTGTAGGCAAAGCCGATACGCGGCTGAATGTCGTGCCAATCGGTCACATAGTTGGTGCGCTGGCTCGGAGACGCAAAAACTTCGCCGCCCCGCAGTGCGATGTTAACGGGCTGGCCGCTGACCGCGTCGGTGTACGTGAGGCTGCCACCGTTCAAGGGGCTGGTCGCATTCGGATCAAAGTAGTCCTGGCGGTTAAAGCGATCTGTGCGGGGCAAGGTAACGTCGTATCGCAGACCCAGATTCAAAGTCAGATTCTGAGTAACCTTCCAGTTGTCCAACGCGAAAAAGCCGTATTGGTAATTGGTCGTGGCTGGCCTGAACTGGATTTCATAATTCGAGCCGCAGCCGTTACTGCCACAACCCTGTGTGAGCTGGCCCATCATGAAGCTGGCCATCGGATCGCCGCCGCATGCTTCGAGTCCCCCGGGGCAGGCATAGGAACCATCGGCGTTGAAGGTAAAGAAGCCGTTGGGGGCATTGGTCTGAATGTAATTCATTTGGTGAATGCGGCCGTCGAACCCGAACTTGATGTCATGCTTGCCGTGAATTTTATCCAGTGCGGCCGAAAGTTGTCCGGTGTTCTGGCCTAGCCGGTAATTGCCGTAGGGGTCGCCACCAATATTGGAATATCCGGCGGGACTGTACGTATCGATGAAGATCGACGGAACACCAGGGAATCCATTGCTCTGTAGGTACGAGGGGAAACCCAATTTGCTCAGAGGATCGTCAACACCGTGAGGACGGTAGGCGTCAATGTGCCACACGCCGCGGGTGAATCCGAGGGTCATGGTCAGCACCGTCGTGGGATTGAAGGTGTGCGTATCGTTGATCGCGAACAAATGGGCATTGGTCCAGCCGGGACCGCCAGCACAGGGGTCAGTGAAATTCTTGAAGCAATCGAGGCCGACGCTGGTGCTGTACTGATACGAGAATTTTCCTGATAACAGGTTGTTCTGGCCGAAGCGATGGTCAATCTTAATGTCGAACTGGTCGTTGCGATTGCTGTTGGCGCCAGAACCAACCCAGTTCGAATAAATGCCGGCAGGACCAGCAAAATTGGGCTCGGGAAACAGGCTCATCATCTGTTGGGCAATGGGATCGATCAGATTCCCCCGCACCCCGGGAGCGGGCTGAAGATTCGCCGGCAACTTTGGATTGCCCGGGCTGATGTAATTGGCAATATTGTTAAACGGAATGAAGGCGGTGCGCACCGCTCCGCCGGCATTGGAGTCGAAGGTTCCTGAGTACGGATCCCAAATCTGGCCGGCGGCTGCGCTGCACAGACCAGTAGCATCGAACGACCCTCCCTGTGCGGCACACACCTCGCCAAAATCGCCATTCCGCATCGCGTCAGTGGGAACACCTGCGCTGGCCGTGCTCAACCCGGCGGAGCGCAGGCCATCATAGTCGAAGAAGAAAAAAGTCTTGTTCTTGATAATCGGGCCGCCGACGGTGGCGCCGAAATTGTTCCGGCTGAACGACCCAATGGGATTCCCAGCCCGATTGTTGAACCAGTTGTTTGCGTCAAGGGCAGCGTTGCGGAAGAAGTCGTACCCGCTTCCATGGAACTGGTTTCCTCCCGAGCGCGTGATCATGTTGACGACAGACGCACCGGAGAAACCATACTCGGCGCTAAAGTTCGTCTGCTGGACCTTAAACTCCTCCACCGCTTCTGGCGAAGGAAGATACGTGGCCGAGGTGATTCCCCCATTGGGCTCGGAATTTGTGACCGAAGCGCCATCGGTCAGAATGTCGGACGTGGATCCGCGGCTGCCATTCGAGGCGAAGTTCGTACCGGTGCAGGTGACGTCGCACTGGTCGTCCATCTCGGTGACTCCGGGCGCCAACGAAGTCAGCACGACAATGTTGCGGTCCACCAACGGCAAGTCGTTAATGAATCGCCGGTTCACGACTTGGCCCGTGACAGCGTCTTCGGTGGCAAGAGTCTGCGCCTGGGCCTCGACTTGAACCGACTGGGTGGAAGTTGCGATCTGCAGGCTGACATTGGCAGTCGCGTTTTCGCTGACGTTCACCTTAATGTTGGTGCGCTCCGCCGACTGGAATCCATGCATCGCCGCAAGAACAGAGTAGTTCCCGGGAGGAACAGCCGCGAACAGATAGTGCCCGTCGGCGTCAGAAGTAGCAGTAAACGTAAACCCCTTTTGCAGGTCGGTCAGGGTGACCTGTGCCCCGCGAATCATCGCGCCGCTCGGGTCCGTTATTTCTCCGCTCACGGTGCCGAAGTATCCCTGGCTCCGCGACACCACCGGCAGAAGTAAAAGGATCGCGAGTAGCACGCCAAGGGAAACTTTCCTGAGGCTTTTGAAACCTCGTCCACAAGAAACGACGTTCATGGCAATCTCCTTTGCCTGCGTAAGTCGCACCTGTACAGCCGCTCACGACATCCTCGCGGTTGCCGTTGAGAGTTCACACACCGGTTGCGGGGCCAATTTTTGTTTTAACAATCACTCATTGAGGAATAACCGGCTATGGACACGAGTCTCTGCCCCCTGTTGTTAAAACGATTTAAAGAGTTTTTGGGGCCGTGTCAAGAGAGAAAATTGGGTGAATGCAATTTGGAGCTCTGGATGAATAATCGCGCGCCCGCATTTAGTGAGCGATCGATGAGGTTTTGTCGACGACGATGGAGCCGGATTTCATTACCCAGACGACGTGGTGGATGGCGACGTCGATGTCGGTTAGCGGGTTGCCGTCTACGACGGCGAGGTCGGCGGTGAAGTTGGGGGCTACGGCGCCGAGTTCGGAGGATTTGTCGAGCAGCGCGGCGGCGGTGGTCGTCGCGGATTGCAACGCTTGCTCCGGCGTCATGCCCGCTTTGACGAACCATCCGAGCTCACGCGTATTTTCGCCGAACATGGTGTAGATGGCGTCGCTGCCCATGGCGATTTTTACTCCGGCATTGTGGGCGCGGCGGGTGGTCTCGAGGTTGCGCTGGATGAAGGCCTGGAGGCGATCTTTGAAGCCGGGGGCGTAGCCGATCTTGTCGCCGTTGTCGATGTAATAGCGATTGTGGTCGATGGTGGGGACGTAGTAGGTGCCGCGCTTGACCATCTCGCGGATGGTCGCGTCGTCCATGTCGGTGGCGTGCTCGAGCGAGTCGGTGCCGGCGCGGACTGCATCGCGTGCGCCGTCGGGACCGTAGGAGTGGATGGCAATGCGCTTGCCGAATTGGTGCGCGGTGTCCACGGCGGCTTTGATTTCGTCGTAGGTGAAAGTCTCGAAGCCGGTGACGTCGTCGTCGGTGCCGGTGGAAGCGTAGAGCTTGATCCAGTCGGCGCCTGCGGCGATTTGCTGGCGGACGACGCGGAGGACTTCGGGGACACCGTCGGCGATGCCGCCCGCGGGAGCGGGGACTCCACTGACGGCAGCATTGACTCCGGCCTTGTAGGGCGTGCTGGTGATGTATAGGCCGTAGCCGACGACGAACATACGCGGGCCGATCATTTCGCCATGGTTGATGAGATCGCGCATGGCGATGTCCATATATTGATCGGAGCCGAGGTCGCGAACGGTGGTGACGCCGGCTTCGAGAGTGCGCATGGCGCCTTTGCGGGCGAGGAAGACTTCGGTGGCGGGCGCGTTGGCGGTGATTTGCTTGAGCATGGGGATGCCGGGAGTTTCGTCTGTGTAGATGGTCATGTGGGTGTGGACGTCGATGAGGCCGGGGAGGCCGGTATATTTAGAGAGGTCGATGACTTGTGCGCTGGCGGGGATTTGTGAGGCGTCGGTGGTGACGGTTTTGATTTTTGTGCCGTCGATGATGACGATGGGATTGGTGGGCCAGAGTTTGTGGCCGTCGTAGAGGCGGGCGAGTTTGATGGCTTTGAGGTGGGATTGCGAGGCGGCGGTGGCGGATTGCGCTTGAGGTTGCGCGCGCAGATACGTCGCGAGGAACGGGATGAGCAAAGTGACGGCGACGATGGCGCAGATTGTCAGAATCGCGGTGCGGAAGAGTCGAGTCATTTCGAGGCGGCCTTTGTGATGCTGGGAAGTCACGAAGGGCGACATTATATATACGCAGGCGTCGTTGGGCGCGCGGATTTGTTTCTTATGATTTCGACTTGGATTTCGGTTTTGATTTCGGTTTGGCCTTTGCCTTCATTTCGTTGACGCTGGCTTTCACTAATTTTTTTGCGAGTGCCATCGGGATGGGCCTGTCCATTGGGAAGCAGACGACGGCGATCGTCGTGGTGTAGGCGGCGAGCTCTTTTTTGTGCTGTTGGATCGCGCCTGGGCGGACGTGCAGGCGGATGTATGGGTGCTTGAAGGTAAACCAGGCGAACATGCCGTCGTAGTCGAAGGCGGGATCGGAGTAAGAGTAGCCGGGCCATTGGAAGTAGTCGGTGCGTTCGGTGGCGCCGGGTGCGGCGGCACGGATTGCGGCGCGAACCTTTTCAAGCGGCGCGTGGGCGGCTTTGGGGCATTTCGCGATGTAGGCGTCGATCTTGTTAGGTTTGGATTTTGTTTTGGGCGTCGGCACGATGAGTTCTCCCGTCACGGTCGGTCACGAACGTGAGTCATGTTTTCACGGACACGGCGCGAGCACAACGGGGCGATTTCGAATCGCCGATGCGTGGCATCTCAAGCCGACTCGCGTAGTAATTCCCTTTTTTGACGAGCTGTCAGGATTGCGTCGGTTCGTAGTTAAGGTTTGGGCTAAGCCAGCGCTCGACTTCGGCGACACTCATATTTTTCCGCTGGCTGTAGTCGGCGACTTGATCGCGATCGATTTTGCCGAGCGCGAAATAGCGCGATTCGGGATGCGCGAAGTAGAGGCCGCTCACGCTCGAGCCGGGCCACATCGCGAACGATTCGGTGATGAACATCCCGGTGTTGGCCTGGACGTCGAGCAGGCGCCAGAGAGTTCCCTTTTCGGTGTGATCGGGGCAGGCGGGGTAGCCGGCGGCGGGACGGATGCCGCGGTATTTTTCGTGGATGAAATCGTCGTTGCTGAGATTTTCGTCGCGGCCGTAGCCCCACTCGTCGCGAACTTTTTTGTGCAGGCATTCGGCGAAAGCTTCGGCGAGGCGATCCGCGACGGCTTCAGCGAGGATGGCGTTGTAGTCGTCGTTCTCCGCGCGAAAGCGATCGCAGAGTTCCTTGAGGCCGATGCCGCTGGTGACGGCGAACGCGCCGATGTGATCGGCGAGACCGGTTTCTTTCGGCGCGATGAAATCGGAAAGAGAGCGGCAGGGTTCGCTGCCTTCGCGGTTGGCTTGCTGGCGGAGAAAGTGAAATTGTTCGCGGACTGCGCCGCGTTTGCAGTCGGTGTAGAGCTCGACGTCGTCGCCTGACGCGTTCGCGGGGAAAAGGCCGTACACGCCGCGAGCGGTGATCGATTTTTGCGCGATCATTTTTTCGAGGAGAGCGTTGCCGTCGGCGAAAAGTTTGCGCGCTTCGACGCCGCGGTCGCCTTCGTCGAGGATGCGCGGGTAGACGCCTTTGAGTCCCCACGTGTGGAAGAAGGGAGTCCAGTCGATAAATTCACGCAGGGTCGCCAGCGGAAAATCGTCGAGCACGCGGATGCCGGTGAATTCTGGGGTTGGCAGATCTTCTTTGCGCCAGGTGATGGGAGTGCGCCGGGCGCGGGCTTCGGCGATGGAGACGACCGGTTGGCGCGGAGCGGAATGAGTTTTGCGGACGGTTTCGTATTCGGCGCGATGCTGCGCGACGAAGTCGGCTTTGTTTTCGTCGCTGAGCAGGCTGGTGGCTACGGGGACGGCGCGGCTCGCGTCGAGGACGTGGACGACGGGTTCGCTGTAGTTTGGCGCGATTTTCACGGCGGTATGCGCGCGGCTCGTCGTAGCGCCTCCAATCAGCAGCGGCAGTTTGAATCCCTGGCGCTCCATCTCGCGCGCAACGTGAACCATTTCATCGAGCGAAGGAGTGATCAGCCCGCTGAGCCCGATGATGTCGGCGCGCTCGGCTTTGGCGCGTTCGAGAATTCGCTCGCAGGGGACCATCACGCCGAGATCGATGACGTCGTAGTTGTTGCAGGCGAGAACGACGCCCACAATGTTTTTGCCGATGTCGTGAACATCGCCCTTCACGGTCGCAAGCACGATTTTGCCTTGCGTCTTCACC
>DATAMU010000419.1:0-15127 GCA_036266605.1 Candidatus Acidiferrum sp.
AAAAACATCGGCGTCGTCGATGACATCGATCACCTCGGCAACCGCCGCGTTCGCGCAGTCGGCGAATTGCTCGAAAACCAGTTCCGCATCGGCTTGGTCCGCATGGAACGCGCCATCAAGGAAAAGATGAGCGTGTACCAGGAAATGTCCACCGCGATGCCGCACGACCTCGTCAATGCCAAGCCGGTTATGGCCGCGATCCGCGAGTTCTTCGGCTCATCGCAGCTCAGCCAGTTCATGGACCAGACCAATCCGCTCAGCGAAATCACCCACAAGCGCCGTCTTTCGGCTCTTGGTCCCGGCGGTCTCTCGCGCGAACGCGCTGGCTTCGAAGTCCGCGACGTTCACCCGACGCACTACGGCCGCATCTGCCCGATCGAAACGCCGGAAGGTCCGAACATCGGTTTGATCAGCTCGCTCTCCTGCTTTGCGCGCATCAACGACTACGGCTTCATCGAGTCGCCGTACCGCAAAGTTAAGGGCGGCCGCATCATCGACTACGTTCAGATCGTCAACGCCGGCGACAGCGAATTCAAAGCTGGCGAAATCGTCGAGAAAGATCGCGTCGAAGAGCTCAACGAAGAGCTCAAGCGCCGCAAGGTCACCGTCGAGCCGTACTGCTTCTACTTGTCCGCTTGGGAAGAAGATAAGTACGTCGTCGCGCAGGCCAACGTCTCGCTCGATGATCGTCTGAAAATCACCACCGAGCTCGTCAACTGCCGCCAGGCCGGCAACTTCGTGCTCAAGAGCCGCGACGAAGTCGATTACGTCGACGTCTCGCCGAAGCAGCTCGTGTCCGTCGCAGCCAGCTTGATTCCGTTCCTCGAGAACGACGACGCCAACCGCGCGTTGATGGGCTCGAACATGCAACGCCAGGCCGTGCCTCTGATTCGCGGAGATGCTCCGCTCGTCGGCACCGGCATGGAGCGCGTCACCGCTCGCGATTCCGGCGCGGTCGTGCTCTGCAAGCGCGATGGCATCGTCGATCAGGTCGACTCCGAACGCATCATCGTTCGCGTCGAATCCGATCACTCCGGCGTGCTCAGCCGCGAAGTCGGCGCTGACATCTATCAGCTCATCAAGTTCAAGCGCTCCAACCAGAACACTTGCATCAACCAGAAGCCGCTGACTCGCGTCGGCGATCGCGTCAAGAAGGGTCAAGTCCTCGCCGACGGTCCTTGCACCGAACGCGGCGAACTCGCTCTCGGACGCAACGTGCTCGTCGCCTTCGTTCCATGGCGCGGGTACAACTTCGAAGACGCCATCCTCGTCAGCGACAAGCTCGTCAAGGACGACTACTACACCTCGATTCACATCGAGGAATACGAAATCGAAGCGCGCGACACCAAGCTCGGACCCGAAGAAGTCACGCGCGACATCCCCAACATCAGCGAATCGTTCCTTCGCAATCTCGATGAGAGCGGCGTCATTCGCATCGGCGCCGTCATCAAGCCGGGCGACATCCTCGTCGGCAAGGTCACGCCAAAGGGCGAAACCACGCTGACGCCGGAAGAAAAACTGCTCCGCGCCATCTTCGGCGAAAAAGCCGGAGACGTTCGCGACGCCTCTCTTTACTGCCCGCCGGGCATCGAAGGCACCATCGTCGATGTCAAAATCTTTACCCGCAAGGGCGGCGAAAAAGACGAGCGCCACAAGGCCATCGAAGCCACTCAGGTCTTCAAGCTCGAGAAGAACCTTGCTGACGAAATCCGCATCCTCACGGATGAGCGCCTCAAGCGCCTCTCGGATCTTCTCGGCGGCAAAATTCTCCAGGCCGACCTGCACGACGAAAAGACCAACAAGCGCCTTCTCACCAAGGGCGTCGAACTGACTCGCGACATCATTGAGAAAATATCGACGCGCAATCTCAAGCGGCTGAAACTCAATGAAAAGGATCCTCTGCTCATCGAGAAAATCGAAGAGATCGAGGAAATGACCTCGCGACAGATCGACGTGCTCCGCAAGATCACGGAAGAGCGCAAAGAGAAACTGAAGAAGGGCGACGAACTGCCGCCGGGCGTCATCAAGCTCGTCAAGGTCTACATCGCGATGAAGCGCAAGCTCTCCATCGGCGACAAGATGGCTGGACGTCACGGGAACAAGGGCGTCATCGCTCGCATCGTCCCGCAGGAAGACATGCCGTACATGCCGGATGGCACTCCGGTCGAGATCGTTCTCAATCCTCTCGGCGTTCCTTCTCGTATGAACGTCGGTCAGGTTCTCGAGACGCACCTCGGTTGGGCCGGCAAAGAACTCGGCAACAGCCTCAAGCGCCTTCTCAGCAAAGAGAATCGCGCCGAAGCCGTCCGCCGCTGGTTCAAGGAAGTCTTCTCCGACACCACCATTTGGCGGACGCTCGGAAAGCTCGACGATGATGAGTTGCTCGAATACGCCGAAGGGTTCCGCGAAGGAATTCCATTCGCCACGCCGGTGTTCGATGGCGCGCGCGAAACGGAAATCCGTCACTTGCTCGAAGTCGCGGGCTTGCCGCACGCCGGCAAGATCAACCTCTTCGACGGCATGACTGGCGACCAGTTCGATCAGCCTGTCACTGTCGGCTACATCTACATGCTCAAGCTGTCGCACTTGGTCGACGACAAGATTCACGCTCGCTCGATCGGTCCGTACTCGCTCATCACCCAGCAGCCGCTGGGTGGTAAGGCGCAGTTCGGCGGCCAGCGCTTCGGTGAAATGGAAGTCTGGGCGTTGGAAGCGTACGGTGCGGCGCACATTCTGCAAGAGCTGCTCACGGCAAAGTCCGACGACGTTTACGGCCGCGCGAAGATCTACGAGGCCATCGTCAAGGGCGAACCGGGTATCGAGCCCGGCGTGCCCGAATCGTTCAACGTTCTCGTGCGCGAGCTTCAGTCGCTCTGCCTCGACGTTGAATTGATGAAGCGTCAGAAACCGCCGGAAGCAAAAGCAGCCGACTAACACAAATCGCGAATGTAGGGGCACAGCATGCTGTGCCCCAAGTCCGCAAGTTCTAAGCAGTAAGTAGGTTCAGCAGTTTGGGTTCTCAGCCGGTCCGGTGCAAAACACCTGATCGCGTCCTCGGCGAAAGCCGGGGAGGGAGGAAACAACCTTGTATCGCAGCAGCCCTTATGATCGCGCCAGCTTGATTGCAGATTTCGATTCCATCCGTATCAGCCTGGCCAGCCCTGAGAAAATCCGCTCGTGGTCTCACGGTGAAGTTACCAAGCCAGAGACCATCAACTACCGCACGTTCAAGCCTGAGCGTGACGGTTTGTTCTGCGCCAAAATTTTTGGCCCGGTCACCGATTGGGAGTGCTTGTGCGGCAAGTACAAGCGCATGAAGCACCGCGGTGTGATTTGCGACAAGTGCGGCGTCGAAGTCACGTTGAGCAAAGTCCGTCGTGAACGTCTGGGGCACATCGAGTTGGCATCGCCCTGCTCGCACGTGTGGTTCTTTAAGGGCCTGCCCAGCCGCATCGGCTACCTGCTCGACATTTCGATGCGCGACCTCGAGCGCATTCTCTACTTCGAAGCGTTCGTCGTCGTCGATGCCGGCGAAGTCGCCGTGCTTCGCGAGCGCGAAGTGCTTCTCGAAGATAAATATCGCGAGCTGCAAAAAGAATATCCCGGGCAGTTCACCGCCAAGATGGGCGCCGAAGCCATCAAAGAGCTTCTCCGCCGCGTCGAAGTCGAAAAACTGTCCGAAGAGCTTCGCGAAAAAATGAAGGTCGATCCGTCGCTCCAGAAGCGGATCAAGTTCGCCAAGCGCCTCAAGGTGCTCGAGGCCTTCCGCAAGAGCGGCAACAAGCCCGAGTGGATGATTCTCGACGTGATCCCGGTTCTTCCGCCGGAATTGCGTCCTCTCGTTCCACTGGATGGCGGCCGCTTTGCCACCTCCGACCTCAATGACCTCTATCGCCGCGTCATCAACCGCAACAACCGGTTGAAGAAGCTCATGGAGCTTCGCGCACCCGACGTCATCGTTCGCAACGAAAAGCGCATGCTCCAGGAAGCGGTCGACGCTCTGTTCGACAACGGCCGCCGTGGTCGCGTGCTGCGGGGCACCAACAACCGTCCGCTCAAGTCTCTGTCCGACACGCTCAAGGGCAAGCAGGGCCGTTTCCGTCAAAACCTGCTCGGCAAGCGCGTGGACTACTCGGGCCGCTCGGTCATCGTCGTTGGCCCCGAACTCAAACTAAATCAGTGCGGTCTTCCCAAGAAGATGGCGCTCGAGCTCTTCAAGCCGTTCATCTATCACAAGCTCGAAGCCCAGGGACACTGCACCACCATCAAGCAAGCCAAGGAAATGGTCGAGCAGCAAGATCCAGTCGTTTGGGACATTCTCGAAGACGTCATTCGCGAACATCCCGTCATGCTCAACCGCGCTCCGACGCTGCACCGCCTCGGTATCCAGGCATTCGAACCGACGCTCGTCGAAGGTAAGGCCATCCGTATTCACCCGCTCGTCTGCACCGCGTTCAACGCGGACTTCGACGGCGACCAGATGGCCGTTCACATTCCGCTGTCGCCCGAGTCACAGGTTGAAGCCTCCGTGCTGATGCTCAGCTCGCGCAACATCCTGTCGCCGGCCCACGGTCTGCCTCTCGCGGTTCCGTCGCAAGACATGGTTCTCGGTATCTATTACCTGACCAAGTCCCGCACCGGCGCCAAGGGCGAAGGTCGCGTCTTCGGTTCCACCGAAGAAGTCGTCCTCGCGCTCGAAGCCGGCGAAGTCGAACTGCTCACTCCGATTCGTCTGCGCTACACCGGTGAAGTCATCGACCTCACCACCGCATACGACAACCAGGACGTGCCGCACACCGTTCCGGTGAAGCTCGAGCGTCAGTTCATTCAAACCACCGTCGGCCGCGTGATCCTCAACGACCACTTGCCGAGCAATTTCCCGTACATCAACGGCTTGCTCAAAAAGAAGGGCGTGCAGCAGCTCGTTTATTACGCCTACTTGCGCTTCGGTCTCGAGAGCACCGTCGTACTTCTCGATCATTTGAAGGAACTTGGCTTCCAGTACGCCACCCGTTCCGGCATCTCGATCGGTATCGACGACATGCTCATCCCGGGCGATAAACCGAAACTCGTAGACAACGCCGAAAAGGAAGTCGTCAAGGTCCAGCAGCAATACCTCGACGGCGCCATCACCAACGGCGAACGCTACAACAAGGTCATCGCCATCTGGGGTGACGTCACCGAAAAAGTCGCCGACGAACTCTTTAAGACCCTCGAGAACCAGGACAAGGAAGGCGGCATCAACCCCGTCTACGTCATGGCCGACTCCGGCGCTCGCGGTTCGAAACAGCAGATTCGTCAGCTTTCCGGTATGCGCGGACTGATGGCCAAGCCGTCGGGCGAAGTTATCGAGTCGCCGATTACTTCCAACTTCCGCGAAGGCCTCAACGTGTTGCAGTACTTCATCTCCACGCACGGTGCGCGTAAGGGCTTGGCCGACACGGCTCTCAAGACCGCCGACTCGGGCTACCTCACCCGCCGTCTCGTTGACGTCGCGCAAGACGTGATCATCAACGAGCGCGATTGCGGCACCACCGACGGCATCTACGTCGAACCCATCATCGAAGCCGGCGTCGAAGTCGAACCGCTGCGCGACCGCATCGTTGGCCGCGTTTCGCTCGACAAGATCAAGGACTTCGAAGGCCACGTCATCGTTGACGTCAACCAGGAAATCACCGAAGAGCTTGCCAACTCCGTGCAGGCTGCCGGTATCGAGCGCGTTCGCATTCGTTCCGTGCTCACCTGCGAATCCCGCCGCGGTGTTTGCGCCCTGTGCTACGGCCGCAACCTCGCTTCGGGCCGCATGGTCGAACTCGGCGAAGCGGTCGGCGTCATCGCCGCGCAGTCCATCGGCGAACCCGGCACGCAGCTCACAATGCGCACGTTCCACATCGGCGGAACCGCCACCCGCGTTTCCGAGCGCTCCACGCTCGAAGCGCGCAATAACGGCGTCGTTAAATTTGTTGACCTCAAGCACGTCGAAGGTCGCGGCGGCACTGCCATCGCGATGAATCGCTCCGGCTTGATCGCCATCGTTGACGAAAAGGGCCGCGAAAAAGAGCGCTACCACGTCGTGTACGGCGCCCGTCTCCGCGTTGCTGAAGGCGAGTCCGTCACTCACGGTCAGATCTTGGCCGAGTGGGATCCGTTCACCTTCTCGATCCTGACCGAGACCGCCGGTTCCGTGAAGTTCGACGACCTGCGCCCCGGTCTCACGATCGAAGAGCAAGTCGACGAAGTCACCGGCCTCTCGCAGGACGTTGTCACTCTGCCGCCAGGCGACGAAAAACATCAGCCTGCGATTCTTGTCCGCGATTCTTCGGGCAAGGTTCGCCGCAAGTACCTCATGCCTTCACGCGCCCACTTGATGGTTAAGGACGGCGACGAAGTTTCGGCCGGAGACGTACTCGCGAAGATTCCGCGCGAAACCACCAAGACCAAAGACATCACCGGTGGTCTCCCGCGCGTCGTCGAACTCTTCGAAACCCGCAAGCCCAAGGATCCTGCCGTCATCAGCGAAATCGACGGTTCGGTTCGTTACGGCGATATCGCCAAGGGCATGCGCAAAATCTACGTCGAAAGCGAAGACCGCAAGACCACGAAGGAATACTCGATTCCTCGCGGTATTCACATCAACGTTCAGGAAGGCGATCACGTCAAGGCTGGCGAAGCTTTGATCGACGGTCCGCTCAACCTGCACGACTTGCTCGCGGTTCTCGGCGAAAAGTTCACCCAGGCTTACCTCGTGAACGCCATTCAAGAGGTCTATCGCCTACAGGGTGTGAACATCAACGACAAGCACATCGAAACGATCTCGCGCCAGATGATGCGCTGGGTCAAGGTCGAAGACGTTGGCGACACCACGTTCCTCCTCGAAGAGCAAGTGGACAAGTTCCGCTTCCGCGAAGAGAACGATCAGGTGATCAAGGATGGAGGCCGCCCGGCGACGGGTCGTCCGCTCCTCCTCGGTATCACCAAGGCGTCGCTCTCGACCGACTCGTTCATCTCGGCCGCGAGCTTCCAGGAAACCACGCGCGTACTCACCGAAGCCGCCGTTGCCGGCAAGGTCGATTACCTGCGCGGCCTGAAAGAAAACGTCATCATGGGCCGCCTCATCCCGGCCGGTACGGGTCTCGAGCATTACCGCAGCATTCAGTTGCTGACGGAAATGCCGGCACCTGCTCCGGTCGAGGACATTCCCGAAGCCGCCGAACTTACCGCGGAGGAAGCCGCCGCGATCGAGTTCCTCGAAAAGGGAACCGACGGCGATGCCGACGTGGCCTCCGAAGTCTAATCGTATCAACGGGTTGAATAACCAACCCATAGAACCGAAAATCGGCCGGCGCTTGGATATCCCCAAGCGCCGGTTTCTGTTTTTCGTCCCCCGATTTGTCGGGCGATTGTACGGAATGAGTACAGGTATTGTTCGAGCACTCGGCTGAATCCACTTCTTGCCCCGGGGACTGCCACATTCCAAAATAAGCTGTCAGGTCCAGTACCAGCAACGCGGCTCGCATGTTGAGTCCGCGCAATTCCATGCCCGACAACAAACAATCTCCTGCGACCAGCGACGCCGCTCCCAAGACACCGGCTGTCTCCGAACGCCTCGCGCAGTTCGAACGCCGCCAAGGCGAGCTTTGGCGCCTGACTTTTTTTCTGCTGCTCGTCATTTCCATCGTTTTCGCGCTCGTATCCTGGGACACGATTCGCTCCTTAGCCCTTCGTTTTGAAGCGCTTCCCATTGGCCTGATCATCCTCGTCGCCCTATTCGGGATGTACACCTGGAAGCGCACGCAGGAAATGTCCGAGCTGCGCGGCCTCGTGAAGGGCATGGAGCAGCGCGACGCGGAACCTCCCAGCGACCGCCAGATGGACCAGCTCTTCGCCGTCATCGAGCGCTCTCAGCAGGGCTACCGCGATCTCATCGACTCGTTCGACGATGTGCTACTCGCCCTCACGCTCGACGGTGAGGTCCGCGCCGTTAATCGCAGCTTCGCCGACCTCGTCGGCATGCGCTTTCAGCAAATCGTCGGCCGCCACGTCAGCGAATTTCTCGAAGAAGCCAACAACGAAGCGCAAACGTTGATCGATCGCGCCATGCCCCGCTTTATCGATCGCCGCCACTGGAGCGGCGTCGTCCACGTCAAGGTCAAAGGCCACAAATCGACTTTCTATTACGATTGCGTCGCCCACGCCATGATGCGTGGAGATCAGGTTCACGGCGTCACCATTCTTGCGCGCGACATCACGGCGTCGCGAAAGAACGAAGCGCGCTTCACCGAACTCTTCGAAACGCTCCAGGAAGGCATTTACATCGTCACGCCTGACGATCGCATTCTCGACGCGAATCCCGCGCTCGTCCGCATGCTCGGCTACGATTCGAAGGAAGAGCTGCTCTCCCACAGCCTCGCCGACGTCCTCCCCGACGCGCAGCAGCGCCGGCTCTTGCGCCAGGAAGTCGACAACGAGCCGATGCTGCAGGGGCGGGAGCTCACGCTCATTCGCAAAGACGGCCATCCGATCATCTGCCTCAACACCGCCGCGGTCGTCCGCGACACTTCCGGCCGCGTCCTGCGCTATCACGGCGCGCTCATGGACATCACCGAGCGGCGCGAAATGGAGCGCCGCCTTTATCAGCAGCAGGAATTCGCGCGTCGCCTGATCGACAGTTTCCCCGACTTGATTTTCGTTTTGAACTCCGAGGGGCACTACACGTTCACGAGCCCGCGGGTGAAAGAAATTCTCGGCTACGATCCGGAGGAATACGATTGGAGCGCACTCGGCGAACGCACGCACTCCGAGGACCGCCCGGCGCTGCAGACTCTATTCGCTGAGTTGTTCGCCGGCCAGCGCTCGTTCGGTTCTATCGAAATGCGCGTGCGTCACAAGAATGGCGATTGGCGCCGCGTTCGCTGCCATCTCAGCCCGCTCTTCGACGAAACCGGGAAGATCGACGGCGTCATTATTTCCGGCCGCGACGTCACCGACGTGAAGCGGCTTGAAGAGCAGCTCATTCAAGCCGAAAAACTCGCCGCGATGGGACAAATGCTCGCCGGCGTCGCGCATGAGCTCAACAATCCGCTGACGGCGATTCTCGGCGTCACCGAGCTACTGCGTGAACGCACCGGCGTTGACGACTCCACCAAGCGCCAGCTCGACCTGACGCATCGACAGGCTCGCCGCGCCGCGCGCATCGTCCAGAATCTTCTCGAATTTTCGCGCCCGGCCGCGCCGCAAAAAAAATCGCTCGACGTCAGCAACCTCATCGAGCGCACGCTGCAACTTCACGAACACTCGTTGCGTCGCAACAACATCAACGTCGAATTCCAGGCGCAGACCGGCCTTTATTCTGTGGTCGGCGACGCCAACCAGCTCATCCAGGTCTTTCTCAATCTCATCAGCAACGCCGAGCACGCCATTCGGGAAGTTCGCGAATCCGGCCGCATTCAGATTCGTATCGGCCGCATCGGCTCCAACGTTTCCGTCACCGTGCAGGACGACGGCGTCGGCATTCTCCCCGAAGCGCTCACAAAACTTTTCGATCCTTTCTACACCACCAAGCGCCCCGGCGGCGGCACCGGTCTGGGGCTGAGCATCTGCACTGCAATTATTCGCGAGCACGGCGGGTCCATCGACGTCGAAACGCTTCCGGTTGGAGGCTCCGCTTTCACGGTTTTTCTTCCGCTGGCGGTCGAAAAAGATTCCGCGGAGTCGTCCGGACAGCCGACGTCCGCACAGTCGCAAGCGGGTCTCGACGGCACGACGCCCGCGCTTCCGACCACCATTCGCGCGATCGATGCGGGCATTTTCAGCGGCCGCTCGATTCTCGTGCTCGACGACGAAGAAAGCATCCGCATGCTCCTTGAGGAAGGCCTGTCGGCTCACGGCCTTCACGTGGACTGCGCTTCCACCCCTGTCGGCGCCGTGCAGTTCGTGCGCGATCGCAGTTACGACATTCTTCTGTGCGATATCAATCTCACGGCCAACGGGCATTCGCTCGCCGGACACGAAGCTGCGGCGCAAATTCTCTCGGCGGCCGGAGCGAACAAGCCGATCGTCGTTTACATGACCGGAGATCTCGTCGATCCGTCTCCCGCCGGCTCGAACGAGCCGCGAAGGCTGCAGAAGCCATTTCGCATCTCCGAAGTCCTCGCCATCTTCCGCGAAATCTTCGCCTCCGCCCCTGTCACCAAGCACTAGACCGACGCCATCAGAGTTGTCCCGTCCGAAGAGAAGAAAATTCACCACAGAGATCGCAGAGTTCACAGAGGCGCCGGAGTTTCGCCTGAGCTTCGCCTTTTGGGGGTATACCCCCTTGTTTTTTGAAAGAGTGAATAAGTTATTTGGAATGAGTGAGTTGCAAAGAGGCGCGAAAACAAGAGTGTGGAAGTTGCTGAAAACGCGCGAGATGCCGGAGGGCGTGAGATGCCCGGAGGGGATGCGTTCGAATTGAGGGGCGTATTCATTTAGCAGAGTAGCATTATTTAATTGAGTTGTCAATGGGTATCGAATGGTTATTCGAATGAGGAGTCGAGTTTTGTGTCTTGTGAAAGTCGAGGGTGTTCGACAGGGGCAAGTGAGCGAGGGACTCACGGCAGGAAGTAGCAAAACGGACGCACGGCAGGAAGTAGCACAACGGATCGGTGTGGGTGAGGTGAAGTCTACACCCGCACCCTCAAACAGCTGAGGGTGCGCCACCCAAGAAGCTATTTCGTACACAGGGGCGTACGGGTACGGCCCTTTACCCTTTGTCCACACCGCCGGTATTCGTTATCGGACTCAATCGCCCCTCGTAAGACACTGATTCCATACAAGGATTCTCGCGTAAGCGAGTGTGTTTTCGACTATGACCAGACCCCTAACAAGGGGCGGGCGTTTTGCCCTGCTCCTGATACCTATTGGTTTTTTGCCTCTGATTTTTTCGGGTCAGATGGCGCGTCGCAGTGCGTCACCATCACGCGCAGTTCCGGTTCGTCACCTGACGTCGCCTCAAGTTCGCGACTGGTCGAATCGCCACGCGATTTACTCGCGCACCGGCACGGCGCAAGCGCTCGATGCGGCTCGCCTCGATCCTCGCGCGCTCACGAGTTGGGCCGAGTTTGATCGAGGAGTTGCCCAGCGCCGGTTGAATGCGTTTGCAGCTCGCTTCCGGATTGGCCCGCGTCGTCCAATCATGCGAACAAAGCCGATAGTGCGCGACTGGAGCATCTACCTCGGCACGGGTGGAACCGCGGAAGGCATGTTCCCCGCGAAATTTTCGTTCGACATCAATGCCACGCCAAGCTGCACCAACGACTTCGTCGTATTCCCGGTGAACGCCACTCCCAGCGCAACCCAACCCAACATTGTCGCGTTCAATCAACTTTACAGCGGAGGCACAAACGGGTTTTGCAACAGAACAGCCTCAGGCAGCGACACTGGCGTTGACGCCGAAGTGTACTGGTCGTATCAGGTGAGTTCCATCGGCGGCGCTGTCACCACTTCGCCGGTAATTTCCAGCGACGGCCTTGGCGCAAAAATCGCTTTCGTTGAATCGCTCTCTGGTAAACCCGCGCACTTCCATGTTTTGGCTTGGAAGGCGAACGATGGGCAAAAACCCTCAAACCTCCAGGATGTTACCAGCCCGGTTGCACCGACGCTTGTGACGACGTCTCCCGCCGCGGGTTCCGGCACATTCACCGATCTTGCTTTTGGCACTGCGACCGACACGCTCTCGTCACCATTCATCGACTATTTGAACGACGTGGCCTACGTCGGCAACGACGCCGGCGTGCTCTTCCGCATCAAGAACGTTTTCTGCAAATATCCGTCATGCATGGGCGCACAGCCGACACTCGATGCGTCATTCGGCTCGGGCGGCTCAGTCACCGTTTGTTCGGGCAAGACAATGACGGGACCAATTTTAAATATCGTTAATTCAAGGATCTATGTCGGCTGTTCCAACGGACTCCTCTACTCAGTCTCGACGGCCGGTGTTGTTTCTGGAACTACGGTCACAGTCGGCGACGGATTGACGTACGGAGGTATCGTCGATCCCCCCATCGTAGACTCCGTCAACGGGTTCGTTTACGCGGTCAGCGGTTCAGCCACCGGGAATAAAGCCACTCTCGTTCAGGCGAAGGCGGATTTTAGCTCGAATGTCGTCGTCGCGATTGGCAAAGGCGCCCAATGCGATCTGCATTCTCCGACTCCGAACAATGCCTACTTCAACAGCATCACTTCATCCGGCGCAATGATGTACGTCGGAGGAGTGAACGCGGGTACCGTTCCGCAGCCATGCACGGCCTCGTCGAATAGCGCCGCAACAGTCGCGCTATACGGACTCACCTTCAGCACAACGAACGGCATAATCAAGACGGCAACCACCACTCTCTCACTCGGCCACGGGCCAGGCTACGAGTTCGCGCCGATGACGGAATTCTTCAACGCCACGACCGGCAATGATTGGCTCTTCTATTCCGCGATTCAAAGTGCGCAAACGAACTTCGCTTCTTCCGATATCACGAGTGGATTCCCGAACGCGTTCACAGCGGTAAACGAGGGAATCGGTACCAGCGGCATCATCGTAGACAACAACGCAAGCGCGACGGGTTTCCCGCAGGCCGCGAGCGTCTATTTCAACGCACTGCACCAAAACTCAGGCTGCAACAACAACATAAACACCGCCCTCACCGGCGGCTGCGCCGTCAAGCTGACTCAGGCAGGGCTTAACTAAGAATTGGAGTAACGATGGATCGCATCCGCAACAAACACGATGCAAGCGAGGCAAGCAAGACCACTGACGCCAAGGCCAAGCGGCCCTACGTTAAGCCTGACTTTCAGCACGAGAAAGTCTTCGAGACGATGGCGCTTGCTTGCGGGAAGCTCGGTCCGACTCAGGCGCAGTGCCGGTTCAATCGGAGGAACTCCTGACTCCTCGCAACGGTACGGCGACCGCTCCCGCAATGGAGCCGAAATCGGAGCCCCACGTTACCGCCAATGGTACATCCGCACGCCCGACTCAGAATTATGCGGCGCCGCAAGCGCGGCCTTCGTCCGCCACGCCGCTGGCTACAACGATGCACGATACGCGACTCGATCTTGCGGCTGAAGTCCTTCATCGATTTGGCGAAGTGCGCTTTATCGCTCATGGCAGCAGCATGGTTCCCTCGATCTATCCCGGAGATCTCCTCACAGTACGTTCCGATGCGGCGGCCGATGCGCGGCGCGGCGAAATTGTTTTCTTTTTGCTTGGCGGCCGTCCGTTTGTGCATCGCGTGATGCGCAAATGGCCTGAGCGGAATCGTATTGCGTTCGCCACGCGCGGGGATGCGATCCCCAAAGAAGATCCATCCGTGGACGCCAGCCAACTGCTCGGCCGCGTCATTTCGATTCAGCGCCGCGGCAAGCGTGTGGCGATCGTCGCCAAGCCCGGCCTGTTCACGCGCGCTCATCGGTGGGCGGTGCGGAATTCGCTGGGGTACACGCGACTGCTGCTCGCGATTCACGCCCTGCGAATGCGCCTCTCGGGTCACTCGGATTTCTCCGATCGCGCCGCGTCGGATCATCTCCAAGGATTCGCTTGATGCCGCGCGCAGCATTCGCCGAATCGGCAGCTCATGAACAAAATCATGAGTTCGGCCGCGAGAGCGCGCAGCCCGTCTCGCAGATCCAAGCTTTAAACGCGAAGAGGCCATCGGTCACCGTCGAAATCGGCGGCATACCCATCCTGCTCCAGCCGAGCGATCCGAAATTTTGCGACGTCCTCGAAGCGCGCTACGAAACATTCGTCACGCGCAACGACGCGACAGCGTCCGCCGAAGAAAATGCAGCCTGCCGCTTTGAAATTCATCTCGATCCTCGCGGCCGCGCTTCAGACGAAGACGCCCGCGTGACGCGCAACGGTTCGCTCTGGAATTTTCGGCGTGGGGATTTCGACGCAACGTGGAATCCGCGAACCGGTCAGGGCCAAATCACGCAGTGCCCCAATCCGTATTCCATCGACACCGTTCTGCGCATCACGCATTCGCTGGTGCTCGCCGAGCAAGGCGGATTTTTGCTCCACGCGGCCAGCGCGGTCCGCAACAATCGCGCATTTCTTTTCGCCGGAGTTTCCGGCGCCGGGAAGACGACAATGTCGCGACTCGCGCCGGACGACGCAACCGTGCTCACCGACGAAATTTCTTACATACGGCGCACGCCTGAAAGGAACTACGTCGCGTACGGCACGCCTTTCGCAGGCGAACTCGCTCGCGTTGGCGCAAATATGTCGGCGCCACTCGAAGCGCTCTATCTGTTGGTGCAGGGGCCGGAAAATCGCATCGCGCCTATCTCTAAAATCGATGCGGCGCGCGCGATCATGCGCCACGTGCTTTTCTTCGCCGAAGAAAAAGAGCTGGTGGCGAAAGTTTTCGATTCGGTTCTCGAATTTGTCTCGCGTGTTCAGGTCGCGCAACTGATTTTTACGCCCGACGTGCGGGCCTGGGAGCTCATCCAATGACAACGGCAGTCAGCTCCAACACCTATGTCTCTCGCAGCAGCGCCGTTGCGGCCCGTGAGCTTGGGGGCGAAATGATGATCATGTCCGCTACCGATTCGACGCTCTTCAGCCTCAACGAAACGGCGACCTTGATCTGGAACGCGGCCGACGGGAAAACATCGCTCCGCGACATCGTCGAAAAGAAGATCTGCGCCGAATTCGATGTCGAGCCCGAAGCCGCGTATCGCGATGCCGAAGCTCTGGTCGCAAGTCTTTCCTCGCTGGGAATTTTGAATCTGTCGGCTGAACCAACGCCCGCACGAAACTAACTACTATGAGCCTCATCACCGAACTCAATCGCAAGGCTCTCGATCGCGGCGTGCCGCTTTCGGTCCATCTCGACGTCACGTATCGCTGTAACGAGCGCTGCGAACACTGCTATCTCGAGCACGATGGCGACGGCGAAATGTCCACCGCCGAAATTCTTTCGACGCTCGATCAACTCGCGGCAGCCGGTGTTTTCTTTCTCACGATCAGCGGCGGCGAACCGCTGATACGTCCGGACATTTTCGAGATTATCGAGTACGCGCGGTCGCTTCGCTTCAATGTGAAGCTGAAAACGAATGCGATCCTGATTCGTGAAAAGGAAGCGCGGCGGCTGCGCGAACT
>DATAMU010000420.1:0-4683 GCA_036266605.1 Candidatus Acidiferrum sp.
CGTCCTGCTCGATTTCGGCGATGGCTTCGCTGCAACGCTCGCAGATGGTCGGGTAGAGTTTGTTTTCGCCGACGTGGATCGAGTAGTTCCAGCAGCGCTCGCACTTTTGGCCTTCGGCCTTTTGAATCGTGACTTCGAGACCGGGGATGGTGTCGGAGCGGTAGTCGCCGGTGCCCGCGTTCAAGAAATCGACCTGAGACACGATGAAGAGGCCGGGAAGCTGCGGCAGATATTCCTTGAGCTTGGCCTTCAGCTCGAGCGGAGCGTTGAGCAGCACTTTGGCTTCGAGGCCGGCGTTGATTTTCTTTTCGTTGCGGGCGGCTTCGAGAGCTTTCAGGACTTCGCCGCGGATTTTGGCGAGCTGCTCCCAGTTCGCGACTTGCTTTGGCGTGATGTTGGTGCGCAGTTCGGCGTCTTCGCTGAAGAGCGTCATGTGCACGCTCTCGGGTTCTTCGGCAGATTTCGGCAGATATTTCCAGATTTCCTCAGCGGTGAATACGAGGATCGGAGCCGCGAGGCGGACGAGCGCGCTGCTGATTTTCCAGACGGCTGTTTGCGCGGAGCGGCGCGATTTATTGTTGGCGGCTTTGGTGTAGAGCCGATCTTTCAGCACGTCGTAATAAAACGAGCTGAGGTCGACGATGCAGAAATCGTGAATCGCGTGATAGACGCGATGGAATTCGTAGTTCGAATACCAGTCGCGGCATTTTTTGACGAGGTCGGCGGTGCGCTCGAGCATCCAGCGATCCATTTCGTCGAGCTGATCGTTGGGCAACGCGTGTTGCGACGGATCGAATCCCGCAAGATTGCCGAGGCCGTAGCGAAACGTGTTGCGGATTTTGCGGTACGCGTCGCTGAGCTGCGTCATGACGCGCTCGCTCATCTTTACGTCGGCTTGGTATTCGACGCTGGCGACCCAGAGGCGGAGCAAATCCGCGCCCCATCGTTCGCAAATCTCAGCGGGATAGAGCGTGTTGCCGAGGGACTTCGACATCGGCTGGCCTTTTTCGTCGAGCGTCCAGCCGTGCGTGACGACGCCTTTGTAGGGCGGATTGTTGTGGATGCCGATGCCAATCAGCAGCGAGCTGTGGAACCAGCCGCGATACTGGTCGGGGCCTTCGAGATAAACGTCGGCGGGCCACTCGGGGCCTTTCAGCACCGCGAGGTGTGAAGACCCTGAGTCGAACCAGACGTCCAGAATGTCGTTTTCTTTGCGCCATTTGCTCGCGCCGCACGAACACTTCGTTCCGGCGGGAAGCAGTTCTTCAGCGGAATGCTTGTACCAAGCGTCGGCGCCTTCTTTTTCAAACCACTTCACGACGTTGCGCAGCGCTGTGAAATCTTCGAGCCGCTTGTTGCAGCCTTCGCAGTAGAAAACGATGATCGGCACGCCCCAGAAGCGCTGGCGCGAAACGCACCAATCGGGACGCTCGGCGATCATTTCGTACATGCGGTCTTCGCCCCACGACGGAATCCACTTCACGCCGCGAATTTTCGAGAGGGTCGCTTCGCGCAACGTCTGCTTCGTATCGTTCGAAGCAGCATCCATGCGGATGAACCACTGCTCGGTCGCGCGGAAGATCACTGGGTTGTGGCAGCGCCAGCAGTGGGGATAGCTGTGCTTGTAATTGTGATGGCCGAGCAGAGCGCCGCGCTCGCCGAGCAATTTCACGACGATCGGATTCGCGGTGAAAACGTCTTTGCCCTTGTACTCGGGCAAACCTTCGGTATAGACGCCGCGATCGTTGATCGGTGCAGCGGTCTCGAGGCCGTATCGCTGGCCGGTGTTGAAGTCATCGACGCCGTGCCCGGGCGCGGTGTGAACGATGCCGCTACCTTGATCGAGCGTAACGTACGTGGCGAGCACACCCGGAACCTGAATCGGCAAAAACGGGTGCTGAAATTTCATGCCTTCGAAATCGCGGCCCTTGAAGCGCGCAACTTCAACCGCTTCCTTGATGTCGCACTCCGCCTGCAACGCAGCGACGCGATCGGCCGCGAGCAGCAATTTCCCGCGTGGCGTATCGACCACGACGTAGTCGAAATCCGGATGAAACGCGAGCGCGCGATTGTGCGGAATCGTCCAGGGAGTCGTCGTCCAGATAACAGCGCTGACGTCGGGGGTGATTTTCGCCGCTTCCCCGCTGCCGCCGCTGACCACCTGAAACTTCACCCAGATCGACGGGCTGTGATGATCTTCGTACTCGACTTCCGCCTCCGCCAGAGCGGTTGCGTCGTGAATGCACCAATACACCGGCTTGCTGCCGCGAAAGACGTAGCCCTTCTCCATGAAATCGAGAAAAGCCCCGGCGATGACGGCTTCGTAGCCGAAATTCATCGTCAGATAGGGATCGTTCCACCGCCCAAAAATCCCCAGCCGCTTGAAGTCTTTCTTGTGCTGTTCGACGTAACGCCCTGCAAATTCGCGGCACTTCGCGCGAAACTCCGCCGGCGAAACTTTGTCTTTGCCGCCAAGTTCCTTTTCGACTTTCGTTTCGATCGGCAGCCCGTGGCAATCCCAGCCGGGGACGTACGGTGCGTAATGGCCCGCCATGCTCTTGGTCTTGACGACCAGATCTTTCAGGATCTTGTTCAGGCCGGTGCCAAGATGAATCTCGCCCGTCGGATACGGCGGCCCATCGTGCAGCACAAACAGCGGCTTGCCTTGGCGTGCCTCCAAAATCCGCTCATAGAGGTTCGATTCCTGCCAGGCATCGAGCTGTTTCGGCTCATTTTGCGGAAGGCCCGCCTTCATCGAAAAGTCTGTTTTGGGCAGGTTGAGAGTTTTCTTCAGTTCAAGTGGCTCGGCCATGGAGCGAGGATCAATTCCCTTCTATCCCGTCATACCTCGGATACCCTCAGTGCAAGGAGGGGAAACATCGGAAAGCAGCGTAATCACGTATGTTACAATGAACTAATTGTACAACTTGTAGTTCATCCCACGGGTTGCCAGCACCATACGTAGGACCATTATCGCGCATTTCGGGCGGTGTCCAAAATTTTGTGGGACACCTGTTTGTGGTGGTGTCCATCGGTGCCGCGTTTGCGGCGATGGATCGTTGTAGAGGGTGTCCAAGGCGCCGGGCGGATCTGGGGAGTCCGCGGCCGTTGGACTTCGGGGACGGCAGTTTGCCCTAAGGCTGATGAGAATTCAACGGGGTTTCTTGAGGCGGCGGTGGAAAGCGCGCGGGAAGTTGTTTTGACCTGGCCAGGGCTCCTCGTTGACTGATCGCGGTGCGCCGCTGGTGCGGTGTGAGAGAAGCGCAGGCAGCGGGGGTGCCGCCGGCGCGGTCGGCTTTTGTTTCGGCTTTGGCTCTTCCCTTTTCTCTTCTTCTTTCACTGTTGATTGCGCTGGTAGTGGATCCGACGGCCGCTCGAAAACTTCGCGGAGGCTCTCGGCGAGCGCGGCCGCGTCTTCGTCCTGGTGTCGATCGTCTTCCGAATCTTCGGGCTGCGGCAATTTCGGGCGCGGGAGTTTTCGGCTGATGAGGCGGAGCAATCCGTGCTTGCCGCGTTTGCTGGCGCGGATCGCGGCCGGTAGGAGTTCGTTGAGCGCGGCATAAAAACCTGACGTGAGCTTCGCCAATTCTTTGGCGTCTTGATCGATCGAGTCGCTATCGGGTGGGGTGGGAGGCTGAGAATTGGTCATATCTGGGTCCCTTTATTTTTGAGGCTGCGGCGCTTAAGTGGCTTGCCTTCTTTCGGTTGGACCGCGGGACTCTTGTCATTCTCGTGCGCGGGCGTCGCAGCGCGGGCTTGCTGTGCTTCGAATGCTTTCTCGAGGATCTCGTCGAGGATGCGGTCGGCCATGGCTTCGGGATCTTCCCACCGTTCGTAGAAGCTCCACCCGTTGGGGGAGGCTTTGCCCAGGAGGTGGTATTCGGGTTCGCGGAGGTCGAGCTCGCGGATCGCGCTGAGGGTGTCACTGATACTCTCGACCTGGTGCCGGCGGGATTCGTTGCGATGCCGAAAACGGACCTCGGCGTCGTGGATCGAGAGTTCTCGCTTGTGGGCGTGGTACCACTTCTTGGCGGCGCGGCGGGTTGCGGCGATGCGGCGGCGAGCTTTGACTTCTGGCGGAAGCGGTTTCCGACCGCGCTTACCGCCGTGGATCCCGGTGGGCATAGTGCCCGATTTCGTAGGCGGCGCACATGTGGGAGGGCTTCCCGGGGTGGTGTGCGCCGCCCTTGGTCAGTGGCTGCGGGGATTCTCTCACCCAATTATCGGCAATGATAGATGACCTTTTAGGCACGCGTCGATATGGGTTTGTCCGCGGAGCGCGGCGGCCGCCCGCACCGACCAACCCGGCGAGCCCAGGCCATGAATTGGTTTCACCGGGGGCGGCGACGACCGGGAGCCGGACAGCGGCGCGGATGCGCCGCGTTTTGGGAGGCGGGAGGGAGGAGCCCCCGGGCCGAGGGCCGATGGCGGAGCGAACGGAGCCCGCGCGAAGCGGGCGAAGAGAGCGGAGCGCCCGAGGCCGCGCGCGCCTGAAATGACAGCGAGCGCAGCCGGCCGAAGGCGGGCGAAGAGAGCGGTACGATCACGGCCGCAGATTGCAGCTGCGCGCGCATGAGCGGAGCCGACCAACGCCGACAGGCGAGGGAGGCGGAGCGGAACGACGCGGCTGAGCGCATGGCGGCTGACGCTGGTTTAAGCGGAGCCCGCAATAGCGGGCGGAGC
>DATAMU010000421.1:0-12247 GCA_036266605.1 Candidatus Acidiferrum sp.
GCTTGCGCAGCATCTCGAGAGCACGGAGCCGGCGTATCTGGAGAAATTTCGCGCCGCAGTCGAAAAGGCGAAGGCGCATATCGTCAACATTCCGACGCACGTACGGCCGAGTTTCTATGATTCGGATGCTGCAGTGCGAGAAGCGTCGGTGAAGGAATCGAAGAAGTGGATTGATGTGGCGGCGGCTGTGGGGTCACCCGGAGTTCGGCCACATATTAATGGATCGAAGACGTCTAAGCCCGATGTCGATAGGGCGGCGGAAAGTCTGCGGAAGGTTGCGGATTATGCGGCGGAGAAGAATGTCGTCGTGACATTGGAGAACGATGATCCTGAGACCGAGGATGCATTCTTTATCGTGAAGATTATTGACGCGGTGAATCATCCTTATTTGCGGACGCTGCCGGATTTTGCGAATTCGGTGTTGAAGGGCGATCTCGATTTCAACTATCGCGCGATGAAGGAGTTGTTCGCGCGGGCTTACAACATCTCGCACGTAAAAGACGGCGAGGCCGACGACAACGGGAAGATTTTGAACATCGACATCAAGAAGACGTTTGAGATTGCGAAAGCGGCGAATTATCGAGGGTTTTATTCGATGGAGTATGATGCGCCGGGCGATCCGTATGAGCCGACGAAAAAGCTGATTGAGTTGACGTTGCAGAACATTTCGTAGCTCACTTAATTCTTGGCGTAGCGTTCCGCGGCGCGAGCTTTCGCTTTGGCGGCTTCCTCTTCGCGGTTCTTCGGCGGCGCGTTCGTTTCCAGCGACTGCATCAAGTGCGTCGAGATTTCTGCGATGTCTTTGACGGCCTGCTCAAATGCTTCTTCGTTGGCCTTTGAGGGTTTGGTGAAACCACTGATCTTGCGCACAAATTGAAGCGATGCCGCTTGAACCTCGTCCGGGGTAACGGGCGGATCGAAATTGAAAAGTGTTCTGATGTTGCGGCACATGGTTGCCTCACGTCTCGAATCAGACTCGACTTCTACGGCTACGCCGCCTTGCGAAACGGGACGAAATTGCGGAGCGCCGGATCGCGGAGATACAAGCCGAGCCACAAGAATGCACCTAGATACGTTGGGAAGAGTATGTGCGAGAAGAGCGGGTCGCCGTGACGCACATGCGTGGCGACGGCGCCACCGAGGTAACCCGTCAGCAAAACGGCGCCGAGAACTTGCGTCATCGGCAGGACGTAGAGCAGAGTGCAGATAAGAAGCAAGATCGCGAGGGGCGTGATCTGCGTGACGGAATAGCCCAGATCGACCGTGCCTTTGATGACCGCTTCGGGTTTCATAAATTTCAGCGTGACATCGAACAAGAGAAACAGAACGGCCAAGCCGCTGAGAACGCGCCCAGCCCAAAGCTGGCCTTTCGATGGCATGGAAATTGATTCCATTGATCCTCCGTACGGGATTTCAGGCGTAAAAGGTTCGATGCGGGTACCGGCACAGGGTTGTGCGCGCTCAAACTAGCGCAGTGATTTCAATTGCAGCAAGAGCACACAATCCCTGCCCGGTTTGACGAGGTCGTTTAGGTCAGCAGATGCCCGCGAATTAGGCTGACGCTGCGGCGGCCTGACAATTCACCATCCACGGCACACCGAAGCGATCGGTGCACATCCCGAAGCGCGGCGACCAGTAGGTTTCGGCAATCGGCATCGTGACCGAGCCGCCTTCCACGAGACCAGCGAAAACGCGATCGGCTTCGGCGGGAGAATTCACGTTGACTGAAACGCTCATGCCCTGGGGCTTGCCGTAGTGGTTGGGTGGCGCGTCGGAACCCATCAGCACGGTGCTACCGATTTGCAAGCTGATGTGAATGATTTTGTCTTTCATGTCGGCGGGGAGTTGGTCAGCCATCGGGGACTCGCCGTATTTCGACACCATGATGACTTTGCCGTTGAACAATTTTTCGTAGACGGCGAAGGCTTCGGCGCAATTGCCGTTGAAGTGCAGATAAGGAAGGATGTCCATCGAGATGCTCCTTGCAGGTTTTACCGCGAAAGGGAGTGTGCCGGGACGACTTTTGAAATGCAAGTAAAAAGCTGATAAGGTCTGGGCATGCCGAAAGAGAGACGCGCGGTGAAGCGGCGCTCGGAGTGTCCGCTGAATGCGTCGATTGAAATTTTGGGTGATCGATGGTCGCTGCTGATCGTGCGCGACATGATGCTGCGCGGGTTTAAAAGCTACAAAGAGTTTATGGATTCGTATGAGCGGATCGCGACGAATATTTTGGCGGACCGGCTGAGGAAGCTGGAGTTTCACGGGATTATTGAGGCTGAATCGGATCCGCTGGACGGACGTAAAACGAATTACGTGCTGACGCGCAAAGGGATTGAGCTTGGGCCGGTGATGACGGAGATGGTTTTGTGGGCGGGTTCGCATGAGCGCGTGGAGAATCAGGAACTGATCGCGCGGATGCGGAAGGACAAAGTGAGATTCAACGCGGAAATTCGCATGCGCTGGGAACAGGATCGAGCCGAACGCGAATCGCGACGAGAATTCGCAAGAAGCGCTAACGATAGGCCGACACGAACTTCTGGTACTCCGCTTCCGCAGTCTGCGGCGAGGCAAGCTCAGAAAATATAACGATGCGATAGCGGAACGTGGCGCTACCGTGCGGCTCGATTGTGAAATTGAGCGGCGGCTCTTTGCCGCTGGTGAAGATGCTGCGGCCGAGTGGGTTTGCGGCGAAGAGGCCGTAGCCGCGGGCGTGCCAATACGTCGGGAAATTTGGATTTTGGGGATTGTCGAAAATCGCGATGGTGACGGGATCGTCGCCGACCTTCCCGCTGAGCATGCACCATTTGCCGCGGGTGCTCCATGCGTCGTCGCCTTTCTTCCCTTCGCTGGTGAGGTAGTTGCCGTTCACTCCTGCGTTGTCAAGCTTCGCGACGGTTGTCGGATTGCCGCTTGCGTCGGTGAAGACTTCGGCGGTGGTGGATGGCATTTCGAGCGCGCGTGTGACGCGCATGCCGAGCATGCCTTCCTTGTCGTCATGGAAGACGACTTTTTCGTCTTGGGCTTGCAGTATGGTGATGCGATCGATCGTGCGCGAAGTCTTGTCGCCTGAAAAAATGAATTGCGTGTGCTCTTTGAGCAGGAGCTTCTGCGTTCCTGAAATCCAGTCAGTTTCGACGGTGAGTTCGCCTTTGTCGTTGCCGCTCTGCGTGCTGACGATTTTCCGCTGGAGGATGTTGCCCATTTTGTGGGCGTCTTCTTTTTTGATCGCGTAGGAATTGTTCCAGAAATCGAAATCGTTGACGTTGCCGTAGTTGAACCAGAGGCCGACGTGATGCGGGTGATCGAAGCGCTCGCCGGGGCGCGGTTCGAGCGGGAATCCGCGTGTGACGACGGTGCCGTCGGCTGCGTGGAGCGGGTAGAGGACGGGCTTGGCGAGATTTTCCGGCCAGATGTAGGAGGTGAAAGGTTTGCCGTCGATCACGACGTCAACGCGGCGGGCGGACTCGTTCGGCAGGATTTGAATTCGCGGGGTGGCGGCGCCGTTCTGCTTTGCAAGCGCGAGGCAGAGAACGAGGAACGCTGCGATTGTTGATGCGGTGGTCAGGATGGCTGCGGAGTCGCGCATGTTGGTCCCGTTTTGTTGGATGCGTCGCGAACGATCGCGGCGGCGGATGTCAATGTATCAGAAGAAAGCGCGGCGTGCGGCTTCGCCGGGATGTAAGATGACCGCTCCATTTCATGAGCAATCGACCGACAGATGGCGAAGATCGCGTTGCAGCCGTCGCAACCATACCGTTGGTAGCGAACACCGACGTTGCAAGTGTCTCCTCGCGCGCTGGGTATTTTCGCTGGGTCATTTGCGCGCTACTCCTCGCGGGCACCACGAAAAACTACATGGATCGGCAAGTCCTCGGGTTGCTGAAGCCGCTTTTGCAACACGATCTTGGCTGGAATGAAATCGACTACAGCAACCTGGTGTTTGCGTTTCAGGCGGCGTACGCGCTTGGGATGGTGCTGGTCGGGCGTTTGATCGATCGCCTGGGAACGCGACTCGGCTATACGCTGACGATGGCGTTCTGGAGCTTGGCGGCGATGTCGCACGCGCTCGTCAACTCGTTGTTTGGATTTTCAGCGGCGCGATTCGCGTTGGGATTTGGCGAGGCCGGAGTCTTCCCTGCCAGCTTGAAGACGGTCGCAGAATGGTTTCCGAAAAAAGAGCGAGCGTTCGCGGTAGGGATCTTCAACTCGGGGACGAGCATCGGTGCGATCGTCACTCCGCTGATAGTGCCGCCAATCGCGTTGCGCTGGGGCTGGCGATGGACATTCGTCATCACCGGCGCGCTGGGCTTCATATGGCTCGTATTTTGGTTGCTCTTGTATCGCAAGCCTGGGGAGCATCCGCGCGTGAACGCGGGGGAGCTGGCCTACATTCGCAGCGATCCCGCGTCATCGGTGACGCGGTTCCCTTGGAAGAAACTGATTGGGTACCGGCAAACGTGGGCGTTTGCGGCGACGAAGTTCATCACCGATCCGATCTGGTGGTTTTATCTGTTTTGGGTGCCGGACTTTTTGCATCGCGTACACGGGTTGACGCTGGCGCAGATGAGTCTGCCCATTGTCGCGATTTATGTGATTTCGGATGTCGGCTCGATGCTTGGCGGATGGCTGTCATCGGCGATGCTGCATCGTGGGAGAACGGTGAACGCGGCGCGGAAGACGACGTTTCTCCTTTGCGCGATTTGTGTTTTGCCGATTGTGTTCGCATATCGCATGGAGAGCTTGTGGGGAGCGGTCGCGCTGATTGGATTGGCGGCGGCGGCACACCAAGGATTTTCGGCGAATTTGTTGACGCTGCCGTCGGACATGTTTCCGTCGGAAGCGGTGGGATCGGTTGTGGGAATCGGCGGGATGGCGGGGGCGATCGGCGGAATGCTGATTGCGAAGGTGGTGGGTTACGCGCTGCAGTGGACGGGGAGCTACATGGTGCCGTTTTTGATGGCAGGTGTGGCGTATTTGATTGGGCTGGGAGTGATGCAGGTACTGGCGCCGCGGTTGGAGGCGGTTACGAGTTTGGAGTGACGAGCACGGCCGGCAAACCGAGTTCCCTGCGACGTTGACATCGTGCGGACATGGGCGCAGCAGTGCCGCGCCCCTACATCGTGCCAGATCGCGATTTAATCGTGGCGAAGGGCGATGAGCGGATCGACCTGGGTGGCTCGGCGGGCCGGAAGATAGCCGGCGGCAACGGCGACCGCGGCTAACGTTAGCGAAACGGCGATGAGCGTTGCGGGATCGGTCGGCGAGACGCCGAAAAGCAGGTGGCCGAGCACGTGCGACGACGCGAACGCGACCGGAAGGCCGACAGCGAGACCAACCAAAGCAAGTAGCATCGTTTCGCGCAGGACCATTTTCAGAATTGTGCGGGCCGACGCGCCCATAGCGACACGAATGCCGATTTCGTTTGTGCGACATTGCACCGAGTAAGAAATCACTCCGAAGATTCCGGTGGCGGCGAGGATGAGCGCGATCGCGGCGAAAAGCGCGATCAGCGTAGTGCGGAATCTTGGCTGCGCGGTCGATTCACGGATCACTTCATTCATTGTGGCGATGTCGGTGACAGGGAGATCTTTGTCGATGCTAGCGACAGCATCGCGGATGGATGCAATGACGGCGCTGGAAGCGAGCGTGCTTTGTACCGCGATACACGCGCCGGGAAACGGCGACTGCGTGTACGCGGCGTACATCATCGGACCAGGATCGTTGCCGAGCGATACGTCGTGCACGTCGCCGACGACGCCGATAATTTCGCGAGGGACGCCGGGATCGGGCGGAAAACCGAAGACGATGCGCTTGCCAATGGGATTTTCGTTGGGGAAATAAGCACGCACGAAGGATCGCGTTACGACGGCGACAGCGGGCGCGGACATATTGTCGCGCGCTTCGAACGTGCGGCCGGCGACGAGCGGAATGTTCATCACGTGAAAATAGTTTGGTGAAACGGCGACGTAGTCGGCGGTACGTGCCGCGGCGGCGGACGGCGCCGGCCGGTTTTCAATGTCGAAAGCGATGTTGATGAATCCATCGGCGAGCGGGAGAGGAATCGCGATCGTCGAGTTCCGCATGCCGGGCTGAGATTGAAGGCGAGAGAGCAGGTTGTCGGAAAACGCGAACCATTGCTGCGGCGTCGCGTATTGCGCGCGCGGGAGAGCCACTTCAGCCTTGACCATGTGCTCGACCTGAAAGCCGGGGCTGACTTCGGTGAGCTTCGAAAAGCTGCGGAGCAAGAGGCCGGCGGCAACGAGCAAAACGAGTGCGAGTGCAATTTCCGCTGACGCGAGGACGTTACGCGCACGGCGCGAGGTTGAGCTTTCCCCGGAACGGCCACCTTCACGCAAAGTGGATTGCAAGTCGGAGCCGGCGACGAGAAATGCGGGAACGAGACCTACGGCGCAGCTTGCGAAGACGGAAAGTGCAAGCGCGAATCCGAGAACGGCGTAGTCGATGTGAATGCTATTGATTTGCGGGAGCTCTGGCGGCAGAAACGCGGTGAGGACGTGCACGCCGTAGTAAGCGAGGGCGACGCCTGCGAGGCCGCCGATGATGCTGAGAACGAGCGTCTCACTGAGAAGTTGGCGCACCAGACGCGAGCGGCCGGCACCGAGCGTCGCGCGGACAGCGATTTCTCGCGAGCGCGAAGTGGCACGAGCGAGCAGAAGATTGGCGATGTTGGCACACGCGATAAGAAGCACGAGACCAACGGCGCCGAGTAGAACAAGCAGAGGCGTTTTCAATTCGCCGACGAGAAAGTCGCGCAGCGGGATCATGCGGACAGTCCAACCGTCGTTGTCTTCGGGATATTGTTTTGCGAGACGGTCGGCAATCGCGTCGAATTGAGCGTGAGCTTGATCGAGAGTGACACCAAGCTTGACGCGGCCGGTGAGGCGAAGCCAATGGCCACCGCGGCGTTCCATCCAACTACCGAAAAGCGGATCATCGACGATCGGAATCCAGATTTGGCGGCTCTGCTGAACTTGAGGAAAACGGAAATATGAGGGCATTACACCGATGACGGTGAAGGCGCGCTTGTCGAGCGTGATGGAGTTGCCGACGATGTTGGCGTCGGAGCCGAAGGAGCCGCGCCAAAGATTTTCGCTGAGGATGACAACGGGAGCGGCACCGGGTTTCCCATCCTCGGGAACGAAAGCACGGCCGAGAATCGGCTGAACTTGAAATGTCGTGAAGAGATCGGCTGTGACGACGGACGTGTCGATGACGAACGGATCGCCGTGGCCCGTCAGCGTGAGCTGGTGCGCCTGAACGCCTGACAGGCTGACGAAAACATCGGACTGTGCCCGAAAATCGCGCATGTTGGCGAACGAAAATCCGTTTTTGTTTTTGGCGTCCTTGGTGCCCTGCTGAAAGACCGTGAAAAGCTGCTCGGAGTTTGTGTATGGCAGCGGCTTGAGAAGAACCGCGTAGACGACGCTAAAGATGGCGGTGTTGGCGCCGATGCCGAGAGCAAGCGTGAGAATCGCGATCGCGGAGAATCCGGGATTCTTGCGCAACATGCGGAAAGCGAAGCGAAAATCCTGAAGCGCGGTTTCGATGAACGGCAGACCGCGGAGTTCGCGATTTGTCTCTTTGAGCTGAGTATCGCCACCGAGACGGATGCGCGCGGCGCGAGCAGCATCTGCGGCCGTCATGCCGCGGCGGATGTTTTCTTGAGTCGCCATCTCAAGGTGCGTGTCGAGTTCGTGCTGGAACTCACGATCAACGTTTTGCGGCGAAGATTGCGCGCGGAATCGCGAGACGATGGATTTCAGATAGGCGAGCATGAGGTCAGCTCCTTTCGTCGATGCGAAGAACGCGACCGATGACGTCGGCTATGCGGCGCCAGTTTTGCGTTTCGGCGTGCAGCTGTTTGCGGCCGGATTTTGTGATGGAGTAGAAGCGCGCTTTGCGATTGTTTTCGGAGGTGCCCCACTCGGCGCTGATCCATCCCTTATGTAGCAGGCGAACGAGCGACGCGTAGATCGTACCTTGGTTGATTTGCAGCGCCTCTTCGCTGATCTGCTCAATACGGCGCGCAATGCCGTAGCCGTGGAGCGAGCCCATGGCAGCGAGCGTTTTGAGGACCATAAGATCGAGCGTGCCTTGCAGAATTTCGGATTTGGAATCGGATGGCATCTCTGTTTCCGTCCTGTTCCTGTGGGATGGTGACAGGAGTATGACACTACTCCTGTGGCGTGGCAACAGGAAAGTCGTGGCGACTGATGGCGCGATGAAACGAGGAATGAGAGTAGCTGAGTACAGGCTTCGTGCTTTAGAATTAGGGAGCACGAATCACACGTGCTTGTCGGGGCGTAGCGCAGCCTGGTAGCGCGCCTGCCTTGGGCGCAGGAGGCCCCCGGTTCAAATCCGGGCGCCCCGACCATTTCTCCTAATTGCCCGCCAACCTTCGCTATCGGTTAATGCTCCCTAAGCGTATCGAAACGAGCAAATGAGCGGGTAGGCTCATCTCTCAGGCCACGTACAAGCAGTGCTGTATTCCCTTGCTTTGCCGGCGTCATGAGAATTGGCGTGGGAGCAGGGATGCTTCCAGTTGGAGGCCCAGGGCCATGCGAATTCTGATTGTGGACGATTGCGAGACGACGCGGCGGATTTTACGCGTGATTGCGCGTTCGCGCGACTGGACCGTGTGCGGCGAAGCCGAATCGGGACGGTCCGGAATAAAAGAATTTCAGCGGGTGAAGCCCGACGTAGTGTTGATCGACTTAGCGATGCCTGACATCAACGGGATCGAAGCGGCGAAGCGGATGTCGACGTTGAATCCGAACGTTCCGCTCATATTGTTCACGGTGTTGAACGCCGAAGGGTTGGAAGAGGCTGCGCAAGAGGCGGGGATTTCGTCGATCATCTCGAAAGCTCAGGCATGGGACCTGATCGGCACCGTGGAGAACACCGCGCAGAAATATCGAGAAGCTGCAAACCCGCATCGCGTGATGTAATTTCGAGAAGAATCGGACACGACGAAGCGTTTCGGATTCGCGCCGGTTAAATTCGCATGTTTGCGCGCTACCGTCTCACGCGTGAAGTCCTGCCACAAACTAAACCTTCATTCGTCCTGAAAACCTTCGCTGCAGTACTACATGCGCGCCGCTGTGTGTCGGCTAAGTGGTCAGCGCCGGATCCGGGCGGAGAACTTGGTGCGCGTAAGTGATCGGGATGACGACTTCGACCATCGCTCCGGGATGAACGTTGTGCAGCCGAATCTCCCCACCGAACTCTTTCACCCGCTGGCGCATTCCTGAAATGCCGATCCCGATGCTGCCGGGACGGAATTCGACGATGTTTTCGCCGAGGCCTTTACCGTTGTCGCGAACTGCAACCACGATTTCGCGATCCGATTTTTCGATGAGGACAGAAGCTTTGTCCGCCCCCGAATGGCGGAAGACATTCGTGAGCCCTTCCTGAACGATGCGAAAGATCGCGGTTTCGATCTCGGACTTGAGTCGCGGAAAGTCATTGGGTTTCACTTCGACGGAAGTCTCGATGCCGCTGCGCTTTGAGAATCCTTCGAGATACGGCTCGAGCGCGCAACGGAGACCGACTTCGTCGAGCAGCGGCGGATGCAAAAGGTGAGAGAGGCTGCGCACCTGCTGAATCGCGCGATTGATCGACTCGCTGGCTTCGGCCAGCACCGTGTCGTTGCGCTCGCTTTGCGGGACCGTCGCGGGCAGACAATCGATCATCATTTTGGCGGCGCTAAGTTCCTGGCCAAGCCCGTCGTGCAACTCGCGCGCGATGCGGCGGCGCTCTTCGTCCTGCGCGATCAGCAAACTGCCGGAAAGATGGCGAAGCTCGTGATTCAACGCTTCGAGCTGTCGCGTCTTGCGATGTAGCTCGGAGAAAACGCTGACCTTGGCTCGCAGCAATTCCGGATTGACCGGCACCGAAATGTAATCGACGGCGCCGCGCTGATATCCCTGAAGCCGATCGAGGTCGGTAAGATGAATCCCCGAAATAAAAATGATCGCGGTATTTTGAAATCGCGGATGCTGCCGAATCATGTCGGCCAGTTCGAATCCGTCGATCTCCGGCATGCTGACATCCATCAATACGACAGCGATGTCGTTCTTCAAAAGCAGATCGAGGGCCTGGCGGCCCGAGGTTGCCTTGATGAGATTTTCGCCGAGCTCACCTAGAATAGCTTCGTAGCTGAGAAGTTTTCCCGGCTGATCATCGACCATCAAGATGTTGACTGTGTCGAGTTTGCTCATTCTAGTTCCCGGTCGCTTTCAAAATACCCAGCCAATTCCTTTTGTAACCCCGCAACCGCTAGCGATGCAACCACATGCGAAGCGCTGAGAGAAGCTGTTCGGTATTGACAGGCTTCGCGAGATATTCGGATGCGCCCGCTTCGAGACACTTTTCGCGGTCGCCCTTCATGGCTTTCGCGGTGAGCGCGATGATCGGCAATCGACGCAGCGCCGGATTCTGGCGCAGCACCTGCATGGTTTCGTAGCCGTCCATCTCGGGCATCATGATGTCCATCAAGACGATCGCGACGTCGGGCGTGGACTCGAGCGTGGAGATGGCCTCGCGCCCGGTTCCAGCAGTGAGGACGACCATGCCGCGGCGCTCGAGCACGCTGCTCAGCGCGAAGATGTTGCGGACATCATCGTCAACAACCAGCACTTTGCGGCCGACCAAAGCATCATCGGAACGATGCAAACGATCGAGCATCTTCTGCTTTTCGGGAGGAAGATCCGCAACCACGCGATGGAGGAAGAGCGCCGTTTCGTCGAGCAAACGCTCGGGCGACTCTACGCCTTTGACAACGACGCTGCGTGCCAACGTGTGCAAACGCGCATCTTCTTCAGGTGACAAATCCTTGCCGGTGAAAACGACGACCGGAAGATCACCGGACGGAGTATCGCGCAGACGCTCGAGAACCTCGAAGCCCGTCATGTCGGGCAGACGAAGGTCGAGCACCATGCAGTCGTAGGTTTTTTCCGAAACAGCGTTGAGCGCTTCTTCGCCTGTCGCGGCAACGGAAACGTCAATGTCGTGATGTCCAAGGAGTTCGCGAATGCTGAGCTGCTCGGCCGGATTGTCTTCAACCACAAGCAATCGCTTGAGGCGCGGGACCGTGTAGTCCCTAATCTTGCCGAACGCTGACTCAAGTCCCTCGGGAGTCGTTGGCTTGGTGACGAAAGAAAACGCGCCTCGCGACAAACCGTGTTGGCGGTCTTCGTCCATCGTCAGAATTTGTACAGGAATGTGCCGCGTCGTCGGGTCCTGCTTCAAGTGATTGAGCACGGTCCAGCCAAGCATGTCCGGCAAAAACACATCGAGAGAGACCGCGCTCGGATGAAATTCACGCGCGAGCGCCAGCGCTTCTGTTCCTCTTGACGCGACCAAGACTTTGAAGCCCTTGTCGTGAGACAAATCGCACAATACGCGCGCGTAGTGCGGATCGTCTTCCACGATGAGCAGGATCGGATCATTCACGCCGAGATTGGCGCGATCGTCGGGAATCTGCTCGGGCGCATGAACGGCAACGTTGGCGGTCGAAAGATGCATCGGCGATGGCGGCAACGTGACGCGCCGATCCGCCGGAACAGTGACGCCCGACGACGGCCCGACATAAGTTTGCGGCAAGAAGAGCGTGAACGTGCTGCCCGTGCCCGGCACGCTGTGCAGTTGAATTTCACCGCCGAGCAAGCTGGCGAGTTCGCGACTGATGGCGAGCCCGAGACCAGTTCCGCCGTATTTGCGGCTTGTGCCCGCGTCGGCCTGCTGAAACGCTTCGAAGATGATGCGCTGCTTTTCGGGAAGAATGCCGATACCGCTGTCGGTCACCTCGAACGCAACCACTGCACCGGCTCGGCTGAGAATCGGATGATCTTCGCTCCATCCGTGATTGACGACACGCACCGCCAGGCGAACACCACCTTGCTCGGTGAACTTGAATGCGTTCGAGAGCAAATTCTTGAGCACCTGCTGTAGACGCTTCGAGTCGGTGACGATGCTCCGCATCAACTCGGGATCGGTGTTGATTTCGAAATTGAGCTTGCGATGGTCCGCTTCGTGACGGAACGGCCGCCCAATCATTTCGAGCAAGCTGGCGAAGAAGACTTCTTCCGCTTCGACGCTGACCGTGCCCGACTCAATCTTCGAGAGGTCAAGAATGTCGCTGATGAGATTGAGCAAGTCGGTGCCGGCCCCGTGAATCGTGCGCGCGAATTCGACTTGCCTCGGCGTGAGGTTGCCGTCGGGGTTG
>DATAMU010000422.1:0-4977 GCA_036266605.1 Candidatus Acidiferrum sp.
ACGTCCTGCACGTCGCTGAGATCGATCTTCAGCTCTTTCGCGTTTTCGAGAACAGTGTTCGGGCGCGCGCCGGTGTCAAAGAGGATCTTGTGCCCGTCGGTCTCGACCAGCGCCGAAAATCCCCACTCGCCGAGGCCATCATCCGCAAGCATCGTCGAGAGAATCGTGATTTTGAGTGTCTTCACTTCCGCATGCGCGTCTGGAGCCCATGAGCCGCCAGCACTCGGCGATCGCGCGGGAGCCGGGGCCGCCAAAGTCGCCACGCCCAACCACAGCGCTACGCTAACCACCAATGCCAAGTTGAGTTTACGGACCATGTCAAACCTCCCCTTGGAAGTTTCGGCTGGCATCCGACATGAAAATTGCGCAACACAGCATACACTCGCTGGCCGCAAATGGGCGCGTCTGTTAAACTGGACCTTGCTCGACCGCACCTAGAGATAAGGAGATTCGTCCAGGCTGCTGGTTGTTTCAGCAGCTATTTTTGTATCTGCTCCCCGCCGAGCGCCTTTTGCAACCCAATTAGGCAACGATGCGCTCACCCCCATCGGGAGCAGCCACTTTGACGGCAACACTATGAGCCAAAATATTCGCAATATCGCCATCATCGCGCACGTTGACCACGGCAAAACCACGCTGGTCGATGCCATGCTCAAACAGAGCGGCATCTTTCGCGCCAATCAGGAAGTCGTCGAACGCGTGATGGACTCGAACGATCTGGAACGCGAGCGCGGCATTACGATTCTTGCCAAAAATACGGCGCTCTTTTTTCACGACACAAAAATCAACATCGTCGATACGCCGGGCCATAGCGATTTTGGCGGCGAAGTCGAACGCGCGCTGCGCATGGTGGACGGCGTGGTTGTTCTCGTCGATGCCAGCGAAGGGCCGCTGCCGCAGACGCGCTACGTTTTGCAGAAGGCGTTGGCTGCGAAGCTGCCGCCGGTCATCGTGCTGAACAAAATCGATCGCGTGGACGCGCGCGCACCCGAAGTTCTCGATGAGATCTACGATTTGTTCATCGACCTCGACGCGACCGAAGATCAACTCGACTTCCCGGTCGTTTATACGAACGCGCGCGATGGCGTTGCCTTCAACAAGATCGGCGACGATTCTAAGGATTTGCTCCCGCTTTTCGAAGCCATCGTGAAAGCGATTCCTCCGCCGGCTGGCGATCCCGAAGGCACGCTGCAAATTCAGGTGATGAACCTCGACTACAGCGAATTTCTAGGCCGCATCGCGATCGGACGCGTTTTTAACGGCACTATCAAGCGCGGCACTGACGTCGGTATCAGCAAGCTCGACGGCAAGATGGTGACGACGCGCATCACGAAGCTTTACACCTTCCGCGGACTCGAACGCGATGAAACGGACAGCGTCGTCGCAGGAGACCTCGTCGCCATCGCCGGCGTCGAAGGCATCCAGATGGGCGAGAGCATCGTCGACGTGAACGATCCGAAGCCGCTCGAACCGTTGCAAATCGACGAGCCGACACTGGCGATGATTTTCACGGTGAACAGCAGCCCGCTTTCGGGCAAGGAAGGCAGTTATCTGACTTCGCGCGATTTGCGCGATCGCTTGCAACGGGAATTGCTGACCAACGTGTCGATTCGCGTGGAAGACACCGAGACGCCGGAATCGTTTCGCGTGCTTGGGCGCGGCGAATTGCAGCTCGCGATTCTGATCGAGACGATGCGGCGCGAAGGTTTCGAATTGATGGTCGGTAAGCCCGAAATCGTCGTGCGCAACGAAAACGGGAAAAAGCTCGAACCGCTTGAGCGCTTGGTGATCGACGTCCCCGAGAATTTCATCGGCATCATTTTGGAGACGCTCGGTTCACGGCGCGGCGAAATGCTCAAGATGAGCAATCACAATTCGGGCCGCGTGCGCATGGATTTCAAAATTCCTTCGCGCGGTTTGATCGGATTGCGCAGCCAGTTGCTGACCGACACCCGCGGCACCGCGCTCATCCACTCGATTTTTGATGGCTGGACTGATTATGCCGGCGAAATGGCGTTGCGTCCGACGGGCGCGCTCGTCGCGGATCGCCCCGGTCCATCGACGGCGTTCGCGCTTTGGAATATTCAGGAGCGCGGCGAGCTGTTCATCGGCCCGGCGATTGAAGTCTACGAAGGCATGGTCGTGGGCGAGAATTCGCGCGAGCAGGACATGGACGTGAACGTTTGCAAGGAAAAGAAGCAGACAAATATGCGTTCATCGAGCGCGGACGAAGCGATTCGCCTGATTCCGCATCGCGAACTCAGCCTCGAGCAGGCGATCGAATTCATCGCTGACGATGAGTTTGTCGAGATCACGCCGAAGTCGATTCGCCTGCGTAAGAAAGTGTTGCAGGCGAATAAGCGTCCGCGGCGCTGGCAGGAAATTCGCGCCAGCCAGGAAGCCACGAAGTAGAACCGGCCCAAGCCCGTGTAGGGGCGCAGCACGCTGCGCCCCATGTCCGCAACATCGATCCGGTCGTTCAGAAACGTTCATGACGCCCACGCTCGAAACCGCCAGGCTTTTGCTCCGCCCGATCGAACTCACCGACGCTTCGCAAATCCAGGCCATATTTCCGCAGTGGGAAATCGTCAAATACCTCGCCAACAAAATCCCGTGGCCGTATCCAGCCGACGGAGCGCTCACCTTTATTCGCGACATCGCGCTTCCCGCTATCGAGCGCGGCGACGAATGGATCTGGACGATTCGCCGCAAAGAAGAATCCGCCAAAATCATCGGCAGCATCAGCCTCACCAAAAGTGAAAACGAGAATCGCGGGTTCTGGATCGTGCCCGAGTGGCAGCGCCGCGGCTTGATGAGTGAAGCTTGCGATGCCGTCACCGGCTATTGGTTCGAATCGCTGAAGTTTCCGATCTTGCGCGCGCCGAAGGCGATTGCGAATGAAGGTTCGCGCCGCATTTCGGAAAAGCAAGGCATGCGCATCGTCTCCACGAGCGAGAAGGATTACGTCTCCGGCCGTCTGTCCTCCGAAATTTGGGAAATCACCGCCGAAGAATGGCGCGCCCGCAAGTCTATAAGGCAGTAGTACTTACAGCCGCCAGTCGAAACGCCGAGCCAGCAATTCCAAATTTGGGATTCGAATCAAAGGGGTGGTTTTTGCTTGTGGTGGGAAACAAGGCCCGGCAGTTCGCCGGGCCTCTATACAAAAGATAAGATACCACAAGCGTTACCTTTTGTCAAGGCCGATTTACAGAATGCCCGATCCTGACGAACGCGCTACCTCCATCCGACTCTCCTCCCACCGCTTGTAGGGGCGGGGCTTGCTCCGCCCTCGATCCGACGGCAACCCCTCTCCTCTCCGGAAAATTTCTATTGACACTATGTCGTGTCACGCTATAGTTGTTGACGATATAGCTACATACGCCATAGCGAGCGAGGACGTCTCATGTCAAAACTACCCGACTCTTCCGCTCCACTCACTCCAGCGATGTTTCACGTCCTGCTCGCGCTCGCCGGCGAGGATATGCACGGCTACGCGATCCTCAAAGACGTCGAGATGCGCACGGACGGCGAAGTAAAACTCAGCACCGGCACACTCTACGGAATCATCAAGCGCCTGCTGAACGACGGCCTGATCATCGAGCGGCGCGAACGACCAGCGGCCGCGAACGACGACGAACGCCGCCGCTACTACCGTTTGACCGCGAAAGGACGTGAAGTCGCCGCAGTTGAGGCCGAGCGCCTGGAAAAAGTTGTCGCACTGGCGCGCTCCCGCCGCCTCCTGAAGCGCACGCAAACGGCTTGAGTTTTCGCAACAGTGTCAGCAAACGCTCGAAATGTTCCCGCAGAATCCAGCGACACGAGGCACGCCATGAACGACACAACTCCAGCACAAAACCGTAAGCAACGCTCTCGCCCATTACTGCTCATGATGCGATTGCTCCCTGCGGAATTTCGCGGCGATTACGGGCCCGAGATGGAGCAGGTCTTCGCGGAACAGCGCGAGGAAGCGCTACGCAGCGGGGACAAAATGGGTGTCCTGCGGCTGTGGTGGGAAACCGCGAAAGGTATTTTCACGACAGCACCCAGCGAGCACTGGTCAATGCTGAAACAAGACACCGGCTTCGCGATGCGCATGATGCGTAAGAATCTGGGCTTCACGATCGCCGCGATCATCGTGCTCGGCCTCGGCATCGGTGCGAACACGGCAATTTTCAGCGTGGTGAACGCTGTCCTGCTGAAGCCTCTGCCGTTCGCGCACGGCGAGCGCCTGCTCATGCTGAGCCAGCGAACCGTGCCGGGTGGCGGCGGAGTTGGCCTCTCATCGGTTCCCGAGCTCAACAGCTATCGCACGCAAAGCCGCAGCATGGACGGCATCGTCGAATACCACAACATGCAATTCATTCTGCTCGGCCGCAGCGAGCCTGAACGCGTCGAAACCGGCGTCGTCTCATGGAATTTCTTCGACGTCTTCGGCGTGAAGCCGTTGCTCGGCCGCATGTTCGAACCGAACGACGAGAAACACGATGCGCCCGCAGTGCTGCTGTTGAGCTACGAATATTGGCTGCGCAGTTTTGGCGGCGACCCGACCGTCGTCGGCAAAACATTTCGCATGAACGACAAGCCGCACATGGTGATCGGCGTTCTGCCGCCGTTTCCGCAGTATCCGCAAGAAAATGACGTGTACATGACTTCGTCGGCGTGCCCATTTCGCTCCGACCCCGAGATGATTGCCGATCGAACGGGGCGCATGTTGCGTCTGTTCGGACGCATGAAGCCGGGCATGACGCCGCGGCAGGCGCAAGCCGACCTTTCCACCGTCGCGGCGACCATGCAGCGCGACTTTCCAGACGCGTACTCGAAAGACGCGACGCCAAAAATGGAAGTCAGTCCAATGAAGACGGAACTGACGCGCGACGCCAAGCCGACGATGCTGTTTCTTCTGGCGGCGGCAGGATTTGTGCTGTTGATCGCGTGCGCAAACGTCGCGAATCTGAATCTCGCGCGCATGGTGCGCCG
>DATAMU010000423.1:0-3257 GCA_036266605.1 Candidatus Acidiferrum sp.
TGGATGCTCGCTCACAAGTTCGCCGCTACGATTGTTGCAGCGCTAATACTTTGCAGCCCTCTTTTCTCTGGACCGCAAACGCCACGTCGAATCGAGATTGCCGCAAGCAAGTTTTCGTATAACCCAAATGAAATTACCTTGAAGAAGGATGAGCCGGTGGTGCTTGTACTTCACAGCACGGACGTGACCCACGGCTTGGTGATCCCCGAATTGAATGTTGCCGTTATGGAAATCAAAAAAGGCAAAGACACTGAAGTACCTCTGACGCCGACGAAGACTGGCCATTTCACGGGTCAGTGCGCGCACTTCTGTGGCACAGATCACGGAAAGATGATTCTCGAAGTCGAAGTAGTTGAGTAACCCGCCAAGCACTCTGTAACGACCGGACCAAACCGGTGCGCCTCGCTGTAATACTTTCCCGCCAACCGATTCGCAGGTACAATGACCACAGAGCGGGCGTCGTACAATGGCAGTATAGAAGCTTCCCAAGCTTCGGACGTGGGTTCGATTCCCATCGCCCGCTCCAATTTCGCGCTAACATCCGCTGCGACTAAGAATCGACACCTGTGGAACGCGTTGGCGATTGCGCAGCAGCCCCTCGCTGCATTCTTGACCCTCTCGCACTCGTCCTTTAGCGTGAAGATATGCGATTTCTGCGTCACGATACGTGGCGAATCGCAGAATGCCCACGCTGAGAGACTCCATTGGCCAACCAGATCATTACCCTGACGACGGACTACGGAACGAACGACCATTTGGTCGGCACGCTGAAAGGCGTGATCCTGAAGATTAATCCTGATGTGACGATCGTTGACATCACGCATCATGTGACGCCGTTCGATTTACTCGACGGCGCGTTATCGATCGGGGCTGCGTACTCTTATTTTCCGAATCGAACGATTCACGTTGTTGTAGTCGATCCAGGAGTCGGCACTTCGCGGCGGCCGCTGCTGGTTAGCGCGGACAACCAGTATTTCATTGCACCCGATAATGGCGTGCTATCGCTAATTTACGAGCGCGATCCCAACGCCGTGGTTCGGCACGCGAACGTTGAACATTATTATTTGCAGCCGGTGAGTAAGACGTTTCATGGGCGCGACGTTTTTGCGCCGATCGCTGCGTGGCTCGCCAAGAGCGGGCAGACCGCGAGCATGGGTGAGGAGATTACGGACTACAAGAAGTTTACGATGCCGCGACCTAAGGCTGCCGACGGAGCGATGAAGGGCGTCGTCATGCGCGTCGATAATTTTGGCAACCTGATTACGAATTTTCGTGAGGAAGACCTATCCAACGAAGCGAAGCAATCGGGCAAGGTCGGCTTTCAGGTAGGAACTCAAGCAGTGTCGAAAATGGTCGATACCTATGCCTCGGGCGGAGCGGGCGAGGCGATCGCTTACGTTGGGTCGAGCGGCTACATCGAAATTGGCGTCAACAAAGGCAGCGCCACGAAAACTTTGGCGCAGGGGCGTGGCGCCCCTGTCACGCTGACGAAGTAACCCTCCCACTGCATATTGGATTCTCCCGCTGAGGCGATTGCGAACGCTTCCCTTTTCTAACGGGTTAGATCCATCACTGCCATTTGCGATCGCGTCCGCGGATCGAGCCAGTCACGCCATGCGTCTCCCAACAAATTGAACGCAAGCACCGCCAGCATCACGGCGAGAGCAGGAAAAATCACCAGATGCGGTGCGTCGAAAAGATGACTGCGCGCGTCGTTGAGCATCGCACCCCAACTCGGCGTCGGCGCCAAGACACCCAACCCAAGAAAACTCAGGGTGGATTCGGCGAGAATGGCCCCCGCCATTCCGATCGTCGCTTGAATCAAAATAGGCTGAAGGATATTTGGGAACATGTGGCACGCAAGGATTCTAAGGTGCGAAGCACCAAGTGAACGCGCGGCGAGAATGAATTCCAGCTCCTTCACTTTTAAAACTTGAGCGCGCGCAAGACGCGCGTATCCCGCCCATCCTGTGATGACGAGCGCCATGATGACTTTGCTGATGCCCGGGCCGAGGAATGCGGCAAACGCAATCGCCAAGAGAATTCCGGGGAACGATAAGAATGCGTTGATGAGCAGCAAATTTACGAAACGATCGAACCAGCCTCCGGCATAGCCCGCGAGCATCCCGATTATGAGACCGGTGACTCCGCAACCGCAGACCACCGAAATCGCCACCAACAGCGATATGCGCGCACCGTACATCGTGCGGGTCAGCGTGTCGCGGCCAAGCTCGTCGGTGCCCATCCAATGCGCTCGCGATGGCGATTGCAAGCGCGACGGCAAATCCTGCGCGGATGGATTTGCAGGCGCGACCCACGGCGCGAGCAACGCAACCACGATGAGCAATGCCGCGACCGAAAATCCTACTCGCGCGAGCACGCTCTGACGCAGGAATTGCCGCAACTCACTGAGCGCCCTCACGAAAGCCTCACGCGTGGATCGATCACCGAATACAAAACATCGGTGAGCAGATTGACGAGCACGTAGGACAACGAAATCACGAGAATGCAGCCTTGCAGCAACGGATAGTCGCGCGCCGAAATCGCCTGCACGGTAAGCCGCCCAATACCAGGCCAGGAAAAAATCGTCTCGGTAACGATCGTGCCGGCCAGCAGCGTTCCGAATTGCAGGCCGAGGATGGTAATGATCGGAATTAGCGCATTGCGAAATGCATGGCGAAAAAGCACTGCGCCCGTCGAAAGCCCTTTCGCGCGCGCCGTGCGCACGTAGTCGCTCGACAATTCCTCGAGCATCGAACCACGCACCATGCGCGTCAGAATCGCCGCCAGCGCCGCGCCCAACGTTGCCGCGGGCAGGATGTAATACAAAGGGCCGCCACGGCCGGAAACTGGCAAGAGCCCGATTTCGATCGAGAAAACTAAAATCAACACAGGCCCCAGCGCGAAGTTTGGAACCGCGAGTCCGAAGAGCGTGAACAATCCAACGGCGCGATCGGCCCCTTGCCCGCGACGATACGCCGCGAGGATACCCGCTGGAATCGCAATCGCCGCGCAAACCGTCAGCGCCAGAAACGCCAAACTCAGCGTCGCAGGATACCGCTCAAAAATAATCTGCCGCACCGGCGCCTGAAATTTAAACGATTGCCCCAGATCGCAGCGAGCAAGCCCCTTTAGATAGTGCCCATATTGCACAAGCAAAGGCTGATCGAGCCCCAGCGAATGTCGCAACTGTACAATTTCCCCAGGAGCCGCGCCTTCCCCCAACATTTGTTCGACGGGATCGCCCGGCACGACGT
>DATAMU010000424.1:0-2718 GCA_036266605.1 Candidatus Acidiferrum sp.
AGCGACGTTCGCCTGTTAGCAATTTCTTTGAGCGGCGCAATGCGAGCGCCAGCGCAACAACCCGCAAAAGAAAAAAAGAAGAAAAAGAAAGACAAATCCGCAGAAGACGAAGAAGAAGAAAAAAAACTCGCCGCCAAAACCGCTTTCACTCAACAAGGCTTTGAAGAAGCCGACCGCCTCCTCCGCGCCCTAACCGACGCCACCGGCGGCCAAGTCTACTTCCCCAACAACCCCCAGGACTACTCGACGATGTACGCCCAAATCGCCCAACTCATTCGCCACGAATACAGCCTCGCCTTCGCTCCCTCCGTGCACGACGGCAAAGTCCACACCCTCGAAGTCCGCATCACCCCACCACAAGCAACCTCATCTCCTGCCGACCCCGCCGCTCCCACGCCAACCTACAACGTTGCCGCCCGCCGCGCCTACGTCGCCCCAGCCCCATAGCCGGTATTTGGGTGCCGCACCCTTTTTGCTTTCTAAAGAGGGTGCGGGTTTAGATTGAGCACCGCCCCGACTTCAGCCTTCGCCAAGGTTTTGTACCGGGGCGCCAGTGCTGCGCCCCAACTTGCCCGGGCTTAACCGTCATCTCAAAATTTATCGCTGATTTAACAAGAGCACCGCGACCTTCGCCTTTAACTTTATCGAGGACGCATACTCGTCTTGTGGTCTGCTGCCGCTGGTCGCTTCACCTTTTCCTCGTCCCCTCCCAGCGGCCTCATCCCATCGGGACATGCGCCTCTCCAAGTATGCGACGCCGAACGAGTGTTCGAATGCCCGTAGTCACACAACCCATCCGCCCGTCGCGTAGTCCACTCCCCCGCACGACCATCGAGCGGACACCGACCAGCCCCACCGCGACCGCGCCACTTCTCCAAACTTGCAGCGTAAATGATCAGGCCAATAGCAATGAGACCAAGGCAGCCTGCAAGATAGCGCCCCGCATCGCTACTCCAAAATCCCGGTTGTCGTTCGGCTGTCTTCTTGTGCCGTCGGCCAGACAAATCAAAGCCTACTCGAATTCCTTCATCACACGCGCCATCTTCCCCAACCGCTCATCCACCTTCGCAAACACCGTCCCACTCGCAAACGCCCCATCGCCATTTCGCGCGCCAGCCGACATCCCCGTCAAAATCTCAATCCCCTCTTCAATCTTCGCCACCGGCCAAATGTGAAATTTCCCCGCCGTCACTGCGTCCAGCACATCTTCCCGCAACATCAAATCTTCCACATTCGAAGCCGGCATCAACACGCCCTGCGATCCCGTCAGCCCCTCAATCTTGCAAACGTCAAAAAATCCCTCGATCTTCTCGTTGATTCCGCCGATCGCCTGCACATCGCCCTGCTGATTCATCGATCCCGTCACCGCAATATCCTGCCGCAACGGCAATTCCGCCAGCGCCGACACCAGCGCATACACTTCCGTCGAACTCGCGCTATCTCCATCCACTCCCGAGTACGACTGTTCGAAACAGATGCTCGCCGACAGCGACAGCGGCTTATCCTGCGCAAATCGGCTTCGCAAAAATCCCGAAATAATGTGCACGCCCTTGTCGTGAAATCGTCCGCTCAAATTCGATTCGCGCTCGATATTGATGAGCCCCGTCTTCCCCAGCGCCGCCGTCGCCGTAATCCTCACCGGCTTCCCAAACGAATACCCGCCAATCTCCAGCACGCTCAGCCCATTCACTTGCCCGACGCGCGTCCCCGTCAGATCAACCAGCAGCGTCCCTTCTTCAATCATCTCGCGAATGCGTGTCTCGATTAAATTGTGCCGCTCCATTTTTGCAGACAGCGCTGTCCGCACATGCGCTGCGCGCACCACCGACTCATTCGCATTCGCCGTAACGTACGCCGCCTCGCGCGCCAAATCCGCGATATCCACAAATCGTGCCGTAACCTTGTTCCGCCTGCCCGCCTGCCTCACTCCATATTCCAAAATCGATGCGAACGCCCCGCGATCGAACGGCGCCAGCGATTCCTTCTCCGACAACGCCCGCAATCGCCCCGAATACTCCGCGATCACGCCGTCGCTCATGCGCATCTCTTCGTCAAACTCCACGCGCACCTTGAAAATCTTCCTGAAATCCTCCTCGTACTCATACAACATCTCGTACAAATCACGGTCGCCGATCAAAATCACTTTCACGCTGATCGGCACCGCTTCCGGCTTCATCGCGCTCCCGCCGAACGGATAAAACGTATCGATCGGCTGAATTTCCAATCGATTGTGATTCAGCGTCCTCTTCAGCGCGCGCCAAACTCCCGTCTCCGACAGCGCCTCCAGCGAATACATAATTAGAAATCCGCCGTCCGCCCGCAGCAGCGATCCGCCGCGCAAATCCATGAAATCGCTTGTCCATCCGCCGCGCGCGTCGTAAGCCTTCTGAATCGTCCCGAATAAATTCGCGTACGTCGGCGTCGTCTCAAAAATCACCGGCGACCCTTCATCGTCGCCGTGCGCCAAAATCACATTCACGCCGTAAACGCGGAACGGATCCTTCTCCGGCCCGCCCGACAACTTCGGCATGCCTTCCAGCGAAGACGTCGCCTCACCCTCGCCCTCGGTTTCTCCCTCTCGCTCCTTGAACGGATCGAGATTGTCGAGCAAGTGATGCCGCACTTCCTCCAGATATTCCCCGACGCTCGAATTCGAATATTTTTCCTTCAACTCCTCGACAACTCCGTCCACCAATACCGACGCAGCTTCCTGTTCCA
>DATAMU010000425.1:0-3203 GCA_036266605.1 Candidatus Acidiferrum sp.
TGAGCTGCCGCCGTCGTCAGTGACGGTGACTATGGCGGTGAGATTGGCGATCGGGTGTTCGCTTTTGAATTCGTCGCGGCGCCGGGAGACGAGATTTTTCAGACCACGCAAGAGTGTGGACAGACCGGTGCCGCCGCCTAAAGCGACGACGTTGAATCCACTTGCGAGCTGCTTCGATTTGCGTGCGGGTCTTTTCACGATTCGGTTACGATGCGATTTCGAACGGCGGTTTTGCACGTCACTTTATAAACCGCGGGCCTTGAGCCACGAGGCGCGCGGAAAGCATAAAATGCGACAGCAATGCACAAATATGCTACGGGTTCCAAGATGACCTTGCAATGCGGCGTTCTAGAGTCCTGCCGAGCCGGAGCAGACCCAGATATCAGTTGGCGGAGCCGTCTTTCTCTGGGTAGAGCATTTCGGTGAAGCGTGGATCTTCCTGGAGGAAGGCGAAGTCTTCGTCGTTGCGCGCGTGGTAGCGATTTTCGGGACGGAGATCGATCGCGATTTTTAGATTTTTCATCGCGGAGTCGGCTTCGCCGGTAAGGCAATCGAGTGCCGCGAGCGCATAGTGAACGTGATCGGCTTTGGGCGCAGCTTTGCGGGCCTTGTCGAGGCTTTCGCGAGCATCATCCCAACGACCGATGTTCATCATGGCGACGCCGCGCTGGTAATGCTCATCGACGGTTTTGGGATTGGACTCGTGGCTCGGCTTCATGCGCTGCTCGGCGATCTTGAGGTGCATGCGAGCGCGATCGGCGAGTTCTTTGCTAGGGCCTTCGAGGACTTTTTCTAGCTCGGCCTTGGACTTGGCGAATTTTTGCTGGTGGAAGAGCGAAAGCGCCTCGTCGTAAAGCTTAAGTTGAGCCTGAACACGGGGGTCGACCAGCTCGACACCGCCGCGCTGGGGGGGATGCGCTGGAGCTAAAGGTTTTCTTTTCAATTTGTTAGCTGTGTGGCGCGTGGGACTTTTGGAGCGCCCAGGATTTCCCGAATTGGGCTTGCGCGCCTTTGGCATGCGGCGAATGTAGCAGAGCCACCATCGCGCGTCAACGCAAGGTGGGGGTAACTAGTTTGCTACACAAAGAGTTATCACGTTCGCGCAAGGGGCGAAAAATTTTCTACCTGCAAGCGCGTGGAGTCGCTGAAACTAGATGTGCGTATTGAACTCGCGACAGATAGGCGGAGTGAGGTTTGGCCAGTCTAGCTGCGTGTGCTATAAATTTTGAACTGAGTCTCGACCAAGGAATGGCCAGGAAAAGTGCCTTTCATCAACTTTCCCGCACGCGAAATTAATTGCAAGTTGGTTTACTACGGTCCGGGTCTAGGCGGAAAGACCGCCAACCTGCAGTGGATCTATGACCATACGGGACAGAACCAAAAAGGGAAAATGGTTTCCCTCGCGACCGAAACAGACCGAACCCTGTTTTTCGACTTTTTGCCGTTGGACCTGGGGACGGTACGCGGGTTCAAGACGCGGTTTCATTTGTATACCGTGCCTGGACAGGTGTTTTACGAGGCCAGCCGGAAGCTGATTTTGAAGGGCGCGGATGGCGTGGTTTTCGTGGCGGATTCGCAGGAAGAGCGGTTGGACGCGAATTTCGAAACGATGGAGAACCTGCAAGAACATCTGAAAGAGCACAACCTGAATTTCGACACGATCCCGTACGTGTTGCAGCTGAACAAGCGGGACCTGCCGAATGCAATGCCGATCCCGGATCTAACGAAGCAGTTACAGCGCAAGGGCGAGCCGGTGCTCGAGGGCGTTGCGGTGACGGGGCAAGGAGTGTTTGAGACGCTGAAGGAATTGGCGAAGCTGGTGTTGGCGGAATTGAAGAAGGGCGGCTGACGAGCCGCGTTGACGAACGTCGCAGTTCCTATCCCTACGTTCTTAAGAGTCTAAACTCCACTTCGACCGGCACCTCTACGGCTACAGGTTTGCCGTTCTGCATCGCCGGGCTGAATTTCCATTCACTGACGCCTTCGATGGCTATTTCTTCGAAGCCGAAGCCGCGATGCTTGGTCAGGGCGACCTTAATCGCTTGACCTTGGACGGAGACGGTGACCATCAGCGTGATCTTCGCAGTCTGAATTTTCGCCGCGCGCGCCTCGGCGGAGTAGCCGGGGAGCGGGCAGTATAGGCATGTGGGCGCGACGACGGCGTCCGCGCCGACTGTTTTTGCCCCCGCGCCGTTCTGATCTATGCCTTCCGGTAAGAGCAAATCAAGAACGCGAACGTGCGGAAGGTCCTGAAAGCCCGCTACAACGATCGAACCGTTCGTCACGTTTCGTACTGTCGCTTTGACGATGTATTTGTCGGCGGAGACTTCAACGGTGCCAGTGATGATTGCGACGACACCCCAGACGCTGCCAATGCGTGTCAATGCTTCAGGTGAGTTCATTTCTTCTACGGTAATTTTTGGATCGCTTAGGACGCTACGACTGTAGAACGCTGGACCAGTGGGACCTGGGAAGTTCTTGCGAAGCGCGTCGGAAAGCTTACCCGAAACGTACCAGGTGAGATCTGTGTTGCGACCGTCGGGAGTGAGGAAGTCGGCGACTGCTAATGAATTCAAGCCAGCGGCCAGCACTCCGGAACTGAGGGTGGATGCCAATTCCTCGAGATGGACGCGACCCTTTTCGGCGTCGTCGGGACGCGCACAGGGTGTCGAGATCGGCAAAAGGAAACAAAGCAAAAGCATCGGAAGTCGGCGCGTAAAGCGAGGGGGAGTGAACGCCATACGGAACCTCCAATTGCGCCGCAGCGACGGATGATGGTCAGACGAAGCTGGCGGTGGCTGAAGAATCGGTTTCGAAGGTGGGGATGGCTTCGACGAGGCGCGTCACTGTGAGTGCGTCGCGGACGCGACCGTTGCCGCAGACGAGGTGGAGCGCGCCGCCTTCGCGGGCGAGCTGAATCGAGCTGCGCACGAGCGAGGAGATGCCAGAGCTGTCGATTTGCGGGACGCCGTTGAGGTTGACGACGACTTTGCGGCCGCCGCCTTGAACGACGGACTGCAAAAGTTCGGTGAGCTGCTCACTGGGCTCGCCGATGGTCAGACGACCGTGAACTTCGAGCGTGTGGATGCCGTCTTTTTCGCGGACAGCGATTTCCATGGGCAAACGTTCGGTCATGGGCAAGTTTCTCTCACGGAGTATTTCGCTTCCGCCGCATCAAGCTTAAGACCCAAGCTTACGAGGGC
>DATAMU010000426.1:0-3130 GCA_036266605.1 Candidatus Acidiferrum sp.
CTCACTACCTGTGTTTAGTTGAAGACTTGACGTTCTGTCGTCGCGCCATCGGTGCCAGTCGCGTCGCCGCCCTGCAGGCTCGGCTGACTCGAGCGCAATCCCTCTATGCTCGCGCGGCGGGCGGCGCTGGCGGTACATTGCTGACCGGCTCCACGTGCCCGATCTGCGCCTGCACGCTCCGCCGAAATTCCTGCGGATGCGAAATCATCACAAACGACTCCGGCGTCCCGCCAGTCCCGCGCACGGTCACCGACCCATAGCCCAGCATCCGCCCCAAAAATGTCTCCTCGACTCCGATGCTCTCGACGCGCGACAACATCACATCCAGCGTCCGCCGGTTGCCCAGCCCCGTTTTGATCAGCACGCGCTTATTCGTTACCGCCATTTCCGTCGCGTTGCGTTTCGTAAATCCCCAGGCCAGCGCGATCAGCGCAATCACAATCAGCACAACGCCCGCGATCTCGAACGCGTGTATCTCGTTCGCAGGCGCATCCACCAAAAATCCATGTCCGTTTCGCGCCGCAAACACTTCGCCGACAGACGCGACTCCGAGCACCACCAGCAAAAAGAACAGTATCAGCGGCCCGATCAGCACAATCCAGTGATGCCGCGTGTCATACATCAGCGTTTCGCCCGGCACCAAACTTTTTCGCACGTAGCTCATCTCAAGCTCCAAATTCGCAGCGGCATCTACCGCGCACCGCGGTCATAACCTCAATTCGTGGGTAGTTCGCGAGTAAGGCGATGGCCCCGCGATGAAATTCGAACTGACCGCGCAACCGCGGGGCTACCGCGCAATTTCGTTGTCTCTCAAACCTGCGCGAATCATACTGATTACCGCCAAGCCGTCAATACACTGGTTTGCCCAAGGAGCTCGGCCCGTTGCCGTCACCGCCGTCGTCGCCATCATCCACAAAGCCATTCCGCGTCGCTTTTCAAGGCGAGCCCGGCGCTTTCAGCGAAGCCGCCGCCATTCAGCTCCTCGGTCCCGAAACAACCACCGTCCCGCGCGCCACCTTCGACGCCGTCTTCCGCGCCATCCCTGAAAACGCCGCCGACGCTCTGCTCGTCCCCGTCGAAAACTCTCTCGCCGGCTCGGTCGTCCGCGTCTACGATCTGATGCTCGAAAATCGGCTCACGATCACCGCCGAGACAATCCTTCCCATCGAACTCAACCTCATCGCCGTCCCCGGCGCCACGCTCGACCAGATCAAAACCGTCTCGTCGCATCCCATGGCGCTGGCGCAATGCGAACGCTTCTTTACTCAGCATCCGCTCTTCAAGCGCGTCCCCGCCGAAGACACCGCCGGCAGCGTCCGCGAAGTCCTCGGCCGCGGCGACAAAATCTCCGCCGCCATCGCCGGCCGACGCGCCGCCGACCACTACCGCGGCGTCATCCTCGCCGAAAGAATCCAGGACAATTCCGAAAATTTCACGCGCTTCGTCCTGCTGCGCCGCGAATCCGACGCCGCCGCAATCGCACCCACCGCCGACGCGCGCAAAATGTCGGTCGCGATGCAGCTCGCTCATCGCCCCGGCGCGCTCCTCGCAGCTCTCGAGCCTTTCGCTCGCCACAATATCAATCTCCGCAAAATCGAGAGCCGCCCGATTCACGGCCAACCTTGGGCATACAGCTTCATTCTCGAAATTGAAGCCGACAAAACCGAATCGCTCGACACCGCGCTCGCCGAAGCCCGCAAAGCCACCAACGACCTGCGCGTCCTCGGCCTCTACGCCGCCGCCAAAACCGATCCGACGCGCAACGCAACCGCACAAAAATAAAAAGGCCGACGCAAACTCAAAGCGCCGGCCCAAATCGCTTGTCGCAATCAATCATTACTTCGTTACGTCGTTGCTTCTTTACTTCGTCTGACGTCCCTTCAGCAATAGCTGCAAGCCTCTTCACCCATCATCCCCGCAGCTCCGTCTCCATTCTTCCCCGTCACGTCATCGCTAAGCCGCCGCAACCGCCGCCCCAGCCGTTCCGCCAGCTGGTGCCGCGCCCGCCACAACCGCGCCTTCAGCGTATTTTCCGTGACGCCCAATTTCTTCGCCGCCTCTCCCGTCGAGTAACCCTCGACCTCGCGCAGCACAAACGCCGTGCGCAGCAGCGGCGACAACTCATCCAGATTCGCGCTGATCATCTCGCGAATTTCCGTGCCGGCAAAAACTTGCTCCGGATTCGGTCCCTTCGCAGCGAATCGCTCGACCACCGGCAATTCATCTTCACGCGGTGGTTCATCGAGCGACACGGCCGGCCGCGCCTTCGCACTGCGCCGCCGCATCAGCGCCGCATTGATCACGATGCGCGTCAGCCACGTCGAAAATTGCGAGCGCCCTTCGAATCGCTTCAAGTTGCGATACGCCGACAGCAGCCCATCCTGCAACGCATCTTCCGCGTCTTCCGCGTTTCCCAATACGCGCAGCGCCGTTTGAAACAGCGGCCGGTGATAACGCTCAAACAACACGTCCACCGCCGCTTGATCGCCACGCTGTCCCGCGCGAATCAATTTATCTTCGTTGTACTGCGTCCCGCTTGCCGCCACTACGCCTGCCGTTGCCCCAACAACTGCCGCTTGTGTCGCCATCTGGTCCCCCATTCGGTCTCTACTCTGTTACGCCCCGCTCGCTTTAAAAATTTCTCTGCTGCCGATTGCATCCCCATCGCGAACATCTATGCTTCGGCACATCAATGCACCGGTATATCTCCGGCCGGCTTTCCTTTCGGTTTCTTCAAAAACAGCAACACCGGAATCACCGCAAAGAAAACCACGCCCAGCAATTTAAAGTTGTCGATGAACGCCAGCATGATCGACTGCCGTTGCACCGTTCCATAAATCATTCCCTGCGCCTGCGCCGCCGCATGCGCCATCGACGAGCCCGCCGACACCAGCCGCATTTGTGTGCCGGTAATCGCGTTTTGATATGCCAGACTCAGCGAATTCACATGCTCCATCAGTTGCGACTGGTGATACTGCGTGCGCCGCTGCAGCATCGTCGTCACCGTCGCAATTCCCACGCTCGCGCCGATGTTTCGCGCCAGGTTGATCATTCCCGTGCCCATGTTCGTTTTTTCTTTCGGCACGTAGGCGAACGCCGACACGTTGATCGGGATGAACAAAAACGCCAG
>DATAMU010000427.1:0-2275 GCA_036266605.1 Candidatus Acidiferrum sp.
AATTCCAGCTCGACACTTGCCAAGCCGGCGCGCATCCACAGAGGACACCCGCTGCGATGGTGGTCGCAAGGCTGAACAACAAGACCGGAAGGTTGAGCCGGATGTCGGCCTCGGTTGGAATCGAATACTGCGGCAGCAAAACAACCACGACTTTCAGCAGGGCAGCAGCGAGTCCGACTCCGACAGCTCCGCCAATGCAAGCAAGCGCCAGACTCTCGGCGAGAAACTGAGAGAAAAGTTGTCCGCGCGTTGCCCCCAGCGAAGCTCGCAACGCCGCCTCTCTCCGGCGGACCGTTCCGCGCGCCAGCAGCAGATTCGCGACGTTGACGCAGGCGATCAGCAATACGAATCCAACCGCTCCCATCAACAGCCACAAGTTCCGAATGGTGTTCCGCCCGGTGAAATCATTCTTGAGCGGCTCGACCAGCGCGCCCCAATTCGTATTCGTCTTCGGATATTCCTCTGCGATGTGCTTCGCGACGCGCGTCATGTCGGCGTTCGCCTGCGCGATCGTGACGCCCGGCTTCAGCCTGCCCATCATCGTCATCCAATGGCGATCACGAACAATCTGGTCCGGCCGAAGCGCCAAGGGGATAAAAATCTGCGACTCATATCGATCGGGCATTCCCGCGGCAAGAACTCCGACCACGCTGTAGGGTTCGGAATTGAGCCGCACCGTCTTTCCGAGGATGGCGGTATCAGTGCCAAATCGTTCGCGCCACAATCGATTCGTCAAAATCACAACGTGCTCGGCGCCCGGCACGCTTTCGTCCTCGATGAAGTCGCGGCCTAGCGCCATGGGTATGCCTTGCATGCCGAAAAATCCAGGCGTCATCACGCGAGCCTGTACGGCCATGGGATTCGCGTCGCCAGACAAGCTGAACGTCGCGTCATCCCATGCGACAAGTTTCTGAAAGACGGTGTTGTCGCGGCGCCAATCGAAAAAATCGGCTGGCGACGTCACGTTGCGTCCGTCGTCGTCGGACCACACCATCACCAATTCTTCCGGGTGCGGCATCGGCAGGGGAGCCAAAAGCGCGCCGTAGACGACGCTGAAAATCGCGCTGCAAGCTCCGATTCCAAGCGCCAGCGTCAAAATCGCCACCGCGGCGAATCCCGGATTCTTCCGCAAAACGCGAAATCCGAATTTCACGTCAGCCCAGGCCCGTTCGATCAAAGCCCATCTCCACACATCGCGGCCATCGCGCTCCGCCAGCGAAAAATTACCGAACTCACGCCGCGCTTGATGCTGCGCCTCGCTCCGTTCGATTCCGCCCGCGACCAGTTCGTCGACGCGCTCGGCGAGATGCCCGCGCATCTCGTCCGACAGCTCCGCAAATTCCCGGCGCCGCGAAAAAATCTTTTGCCACATGCTCACGTGCCCCTCGACCTCGAACTCTTCTCACTCATAGCGCAGCGCCACCGTCGGCTCGATCCGCATGGCTCGCAGTGCAGGCAGCGATGCGGCGACGATCGACACGAACACCGTTGCCAGCGTCGCGCCGACGAAGATTTCGGGATTCATCGCCGACACTTGGTACAAAAACCTCTCCACGAATCGCGCCGACACAACGGACAACGCCAATCCGATCGGAATTCCGACGGCCAGCAGCGAGCCGATCTCTCGCGCCATCGACCACAACATGTCCGAACGTTGAGCCCCGAGCGCCATGCGCAATCCGATTTCGGGGATCCGCTGTGTCACGCGTTGCATTTGAATTCCGTAGAGACCGACGCAAGTCATCGCCAGCGCCACTCCGCCAAGAAACAAAGACACGCTCGCCAGCAATCGCTCCTGCCCAATGGAGTCTTCCAACTGACGTTCCATCGTCACCGGCGGCAGCAATGGCGTATCCGGAGCATTCATCCGCAGCGCTTCTTGGAACGCCGCGACCGCCGCCGCGGTCGTCGAACTGCGCGTTATCAACGACAGTCCGGTATCCGGCGGCATCTGCTCAAAGGTGTAGTAAATCGTCGCCGGCGCTTGTTGCCGAGCGGAGTTGTACTTCGCGTCTGCAACGACGCCGACAATCTCGCAAACAGATTGCGTCTGGCCGCGTTCGAGCGAACGAATGTGTTTTCCCACTGCGTCCGACGCGCCAAAGAAATTCTTCGCCGCCATCGCGTTCAGAATGCATACCTGCTGCGAATCCGCACGGTCCAGTTCACGAAATTCTCGTCCTTCCAGCACGCGCGTTCCCGCCGTAGCAAAATATCCATCTGCCACAACGTTCTCGAACAAGTGACTGTTCACTTCACCGCTTCCTTCAACAGG
>DATAMU010000428.1:0-4129 GCA_036266605.1 Candidatus Acidiferrum sp.
CCCAGCCCGTGCCTTGAATCCACTCGCCAGGCTTAGCCGTCTTCGCGCGCTCCGCGATTTTCTCGACGATCTCGCTAACGCTCGTCGCCTCGCTCAGATTCACCGTGAACAGTTCGTCGATCCCGCCATCCGCGTAATGCCCATGGCTGTCGATCAATCCAGGCGTCGCCGTTCGCCCGTGCAAATCGATGACTTTCGTATGCGCATCCATCCAGCCGCGAACTTCGGCGTTCGAACCGATCGCCATGAATCGTCCGTCGAAACCAATCGCCGCCGCTTCCACCACCGAATTGTGAGGATCGACAGTCAATATTTTGCCGTTGAGAAGAACGACTTCCGCCCGTGGCCCGGCCGGGCGCACCACGGCCTTTTCCGGACGCTTGTGCGTCGCCACAAAAATCAGCCCGCCCACAAATATCGCCAACAATAGAAAAAAGGAGAGACTCTTCACCCGTCACACCCGCCTGGATTCAACCGGAGAGGACCCGATTGGACACGTAAGTATTCCAGCCCAGCGCCGGGAAATCCAGCCTGGGTCTGTTGTAAACGGAGTGGGGAAAACTACTTAGGAGCGAGCTCGTCGCGGCCGACGCCGAGTGCGTCGGCGACGCGATTGATGTAGTTGAACCACGCCGCAATCAGCGTGATCTGCAAGATTCCGCGATCGTCGAATCCGACCGCCCGCAACGCTTCATGATCTTTCGGCGAACACTTCGTAGCATCTTTCGTCAACTTCACGACGTAGTCGAGCATCACGCGTTCCTGCTCGGTGATCGGAGCCGTGCGATAGTCGGCACGCAGCGCCTCGATCAATCCATCGTCCAACGTCACCCTACGCAGAAACTCTGCGTGTGACTCGATTCAATAGTGGCACTTGTTTGTGACCGACACCATCGTGGCGATCATTTCGTGTTGGCGGCGCTCCAGCGGCAGGTCCGGCGCCATCATCGCGCCAAATGCGCTGAACGAATGAAACATTGCATCGGGAATCAGCGAGTGCGAAGCCGTGATGCTTTCTTTCGGACCGCGATCGACTACCGGAACCGGAGTGAAGTATTCTTCCGGATAAAGCGCGCGTTGGCCCATCATCGCTTTCTTGACGCGCTCGTCTTCGTCCATACCGAGCGTTTTGATCCAGGTCATTGCGCCTCCGAAAAATTTGCGACTTGCTTCGCGAACGCTACTTTACTGCAACCGCTTCCGCTGCTTCTGCCGAAAACTCGTCCCTAAAATATCAGCGGCCGGATGGGTGTGCATCCGGCCGCAAGTCGTATTGGGGTGCTTCCGGGGTGTCGTTCGCTGGAAGCGATGTAAGTTGTCTCTTTTATAAAGAAAGCCGAAACTGATGACAATAATGTAAAAGAATTAGCCTATCGAATTCCTGTAAGCCCCTTGCCTTCAATGCATTGCAGGCGTTTTCCGGTTTCGGTGGATTTAAACTCCTCGGTGCGCCCGCTCGGCCAATTCACCACGATGCGATCGACTTTGTTGCGTTTGCCAACGCCAAAGGTCAGCGGCAACTCCGATTGCGACAAATAGCTCGAACCGCCGCGCACGACACGCGATTGCGTCACGCCTTCGTACGATACCTGGACGACCGCGCCGATCGCGTCGCGATTTGATTTTGTGCCAATGAGCTGTAAGCGCAGGCTGCGGTTTCCCTGCAACTGATCGTTGCGATAGAGATACGCCGGCCCGTGATTCGTTGTCAGCAAAAGATCGGTGTCGCCATCGTTGTCGAAGTCTCCGTACGCCAGCCCGCGGCCAACTTTCGGCGCATCGAACCCGCCGCCGATTTCGCTCGCGACATCGTGAAATTTTCCGCTGCCGCTATTCAAAAAAAGTTGCGGCGCCTGCGCGTAGCCGACGTTGCCGCGAATGTTGCGCACGGTTTCGTCGATGTGTCCGTTTGCCACGACCAGATCAAGCAGCCCATCGAGATCAGCATCCACAAACGTGCAGCCGAATCCGAGCGAATTGCGTGTCGCGATGCCGACGCCAGATGCTGTCGCGATGTCGTCGTAAACGCCGGTTTTCGACGCGCGATACAAGCCGATCATCTCGTTGTCGAAATTCGTGATCGCGATTCCCGCGCGGCCGGAATTTTCGAAATCGCCGACGTCAACTCCCATTCCAGCGCGAGCCTTTCCATCGGCGCTGAAAGCGAGTCCGGCCTCGACCGCGACGTCTTTGAATTTTCCGTTGCCAAGATTTTTGTAGAGCTTGTTCGGTTGCGTATCGTTCGCAACCAGCAAATCGGGCCAGCCATCACCGTCGAAATCGAGCATCGCCACGCCTAGCGACTTCGAGCTGCTGTCGAAAATCCCGCTGCTCGCCGTCACATCTTCAAACGTCCCGTCGCCGCGATTGTGAAACAGCCAGCTCGTGTCTCCGCGATACGCTTCCGGCGTGCAATACGATTTGTGCGTCGCGTCGAGGCTGCAAAAAACATCATGCTCCGTCGACCAGCGCACATAGTTGCAGACGAAAAGATCGAGCAGTCCGTCGCGATCGAAATCGAACCAGATGGCCGATGTGCTGAACGCCGAGCGTCCTGCAAGCCCCGCAGCTTTCGTGACATCGACAAACGTACCCTTGCCTGTATTGCGAAAGAGATGATTTTGCCCGACGCAGGTGATGAAAATATCGGGGAAGCCGTCGTTGTTGTAGTCGCCGACGGCCACGCCCATGCCGTACATCTCGATGTCGAGCCCGGCGCTTTTCGTCACGTCGGTAAAAGTGCCGTTGCGATTGTTGTGATAGAGACGAAGCGTCGTGCGTTGCTGCTTGTGGCCTGGCCAGTCCATCGCGTTTACGAGCAAAATGTCCTGCCAGCCGTCGGCGTCGTAATCGAGGAAAGCGCAGCCGGAGCCGAGCGTCTCGGGCAGCAGCTTGCCGCCGTACGCGCCGCTGTTATGTTGAAAATGAATTCCGGCCTGCGAGGTTACATCGATGAGCTTGAAACCCGGTGGCGCGCCAGCCGGAAAGGGAAAACCGGGCGCATCGAATGGGGAAGCGAGCGCTCCGAGTCCCGCTTCGAATCCAATACCAGCGGCGCCGTTGAGAAAATCCCGCCGCCTCACGGCAAAGTGACCAGCCCGTTCCGAATCGCGTAAACCACAAGCTCTGCCGTTTTATGAATTCCCAGCGCATCCATAATATTTGCGCGATGCACCGCCACGGTGTTTGCGCTCAATCCGAGATCAGCCGCGATTTCCTTGTTCGACTTTCCACCCACGATGTGCTGCAAAACCTCAAGCTCGCGCGTCGTCAAACCGGATTCGCGTTCGCCCTTCAGCGCTTCGGGCTTCACCAACTGCGGATCAAGAACGGTTTTTCCTTCGGCGACGCCTTTCACGGCTTTCAACAAATCCAGGTCCATCGCGTTTTTCAAAATGTAGCCGCGCGCGCCCGCTTCGAGCGCCTGGCGAATCAGCGTGTCTTCCGAATGCATGCTCAGCATCAAGATCGCGGTGTCGGGCTGATCCTGCAAAATCCTTCGAGTAGCTTCGAGCCCGGTCATCTGCGGCAACTGGCAATCCATCACGATCACCTGCGGCTTCAATTTCGCCGCAAGCTGTACGGCTTCCACGCCATTGCTGGCTTCACCGACTACTTCCAGTGTTGCGTCATCGTCGAGCATGCGCCGAAAGCCGCGCCGCACCAGCGCGTGATCGTCCACCAGCAAAACGGTGATTTTGTCCGTGCTCTTTTCGGAGGTGTTATCCGGCATGCGCTTCCACCTTTTCGCGCGGCGCACTCATGCGAACCAGAGTTCCGCCACCGTTGGGTTGCTGGTATTCGATGCTGCCAGAAATCAATTCCGCACGCTCACGCATGGCGATCAGGCCGATGCCGCGTTCATTTTTCTGCGCGGCGATGCCTGTGCCATGATCCTCGATTTCGAGCACCAGTGCATCACGCTTGTACATCAAGCGAATCCATGCTTCCTGCACTTCGGCGTGGCGGCTGACGTTGTTGAGCGCTTCTTGGGCGATGCGGTAAATCTGGACGCCAGCTGCCGATTCCACCGCGAATGCCTGCCCCGATTTTTCGTAGTGTAGGGAAATCCCCATCTGCCGCTCCACGGTGGGAATATACCAGTCGAGCGTGCTTTCGAGCCCTGCCT
>DATAMU010000429.1:0-6211 GCA_036266605.1 Candidatus Acidiferrum sp.
CGAGGCTTCTTCGTATTTGCCTGGCGCGCCATCGGCGGAGTCGGCTTTGCATTCATACGATTCGATCGTGCAGCGCCATTCGGTGTCATCAAGGCGGAAGTGAATCGATTTGCCGTCGTCGGAGAATTCAAAAGAGTCGAACGGGAGATTTGTCGGTTTGATTTCACGTCTTGTTGACGTCGTAAGGGCCGTCGCCAATCGAGCGTGATCGAAGGCGGGCTTGGTTTCGCCCTGTGCAGGATCGACGAGAAGAAATTCAGTTCCATCTTGGCTCGTCTTGGAATACCAGAATCGATTCGTCTTGGCGATCCAATGCGGAGTGACATCGGCGAGGTACGCGTGATGGCGCAGATTGCCACCGAGGAATTGTTCGGCGCGTTGATAGTCTTGAGTGGTGCCTTGTGCGCGGCAGGTCTCGGCTGCAATTCCGAAAAAAAGGGGCGCCAGCAAAATGAGTGGCAAAGATCGGCGTGGAATCATAGGGCGCGAAGAGCCTCTCTGCTCTCACGAAGTCGATTTCGAATCGACCTTGAAATAGACCGTATATCGCTGATCCATTACTTGGTTCAGTGGGGCCAGATCGACGTTCGCTGATTGCCCCACCGTTTTGAATTTCAGCTTTTCGCCTTTTACCGGCTCGACCCAGTTGACGGAATCTCCAGCGGCGTTTCCCCTGATACTCGCAACCTGAATTGTGTTTTTCTCGTCAGGACCTTCGGGACCGTAGATTTTGTCTTGGGTGAGATTCTGCTTTCCCAAAAGGCCGGCAAGCACGACCGGCCCATACATAGCGGCGCGCACCGTCGGATCGTCGGGCGTGGGTGCGGCATGGAGACTCATCGGCAGCGAAACGGTGATTTTGTCGCCGTCGTGCCACGTCTGATCGAGCGTCGCATACGAACCGGGTTTCGCCGCAATCTGCTGCTTCTTGCCGTTGACCGCGATTGATGCCCCGCTTGTCGCCCAGTAGGGAATTCGAACACGAATCGGCACCTTAGCCGGCGCCGATGTTTTTACCGTGAGCGTGGTCCCCTCTTCCTCGGGGAAGTTCGTTTCCTGAACCACGCCAAATTTCTTCTCTTTCCAATTGAGTTCTGACGCGATGAAAAGGTTGACGTACAACGAATCGGCATCGTGGAAATAGATCGTATCGGCAAGTTTGGCGAACTCCTCGGCACCCGTGCCGGTGCAGCACCAGAACGCTTCGAATCGCGTCCCGAACGTCTTGTACAAACCAGGAGTTAGAGAGACGTAGTACATCTTCATGCCGTCTTTATCCTGCGTACCGAGGCGATGGTTGAAGAGAACGCGCTCGTAGTAATCCATCGCGGCGGGTTCGCCCGTCCAACCAAAAATGTGGCGAGTGAGCTTCATCATGTTGTAGCTGCAGCAGCATTCTTCCGCGGCTGGTCCGAGTTGATTGGAAAGCTTGCCGGGCTCCTGCCAACCTTCGCCGTTGCTGGTTCCTCCGGTGCAATACGTATGCTGCGCGACGACTTGGTGCCAAAAATAATCGGCGATCGTGTGGTAGCGCTCGTCGCCGGTGAGCTCATACCCGCGGGCGGCACCGATCACTTTTGGAATGTTTGTGTTGGCGTGAAGCTTGTTGAGTTCATCGCGACGCTGCGCAAGCGGATCGAGGAATTTCTTGTGATCGAAGCGATGCGCAAGCTGGATGTATTGTTCCTTGCCTGTGATCGCGTAGAGATTGAAAAATGACTCGGCCATGCCGCCGTGCTCGACCATCAGCACCTTCGCCCATTGCTCATCGCTGATCGGCTTCTGATACTTATCGACCCAAGCAGCCATTTTCTCGGCGGTCTCGAGCGCCTGTTCGTTGCCGCAAAGCGTGTACATATCGAGATGACCGGCAAGGATCTTGTGATACGTGTAAAACGGCGCCCAAACGCGAGTCTTGCGTTCGCGGAGGCGATCGTAAAATTCCGTCGGGTAGGCGCTTAAATAGCCGTCCTGATTCAGCGCCTTCTGACACTTGGCAAGTTCGGTGACGAGCGCATCACCCTTTTGCCGAATCTTGTCATCGCCGGTCGCGGAAAAGTGAAGAGCGCAAGCGGAGAGCATGTGGCCCCCAGCAAAGTGGCCACGGAGTTCGCATTTGGGTTCTTCCCAGCCGCCCAGCGGTTCTGCGGAGGACGGAATACCGGCCGTGACACGGAACATGTGGAGAAGCCGATCGTTCGGGAGCGAGTCGAGAAAAGAATAGTTGGCCTCGGCGGCTTGCCGGAAGACGCCCGGGCGCAGGTGAACATCCGTCAGTGGAAACGGTTGAAGCTTGGAGGGGACTTTGTCGGCGACGAAGCCTTTTGCGGAGGGGGTGCGGTGCAGCGAGGCGAGCAGATCTTTCGGGAGAGAGAACGCGGCGGCGGCCCCAGCACTTTGAGCAAGCCATTTACGGCGGGAATAGGTGTGGGGCATGGTGGCGGAGCCTCCTCCGATAAATCGTATAAAGTATCCTGAAGGGTACAATCTAACTCTCGCACTTTTCCCCTGTCAACAAATTGTGCGATCTCCGGTCTTTCTGCGTCACCGGCTCCGCTTCAACCCTTGGGGCGCTGCTTCGCCACCGCAATGATTTGAGCCATGGTGTCCCGATGCTTTTCGAAGGTGTCATCAACCACAGTGATCGTCGGGATCTGGTGCGGACCGAGGTTTAGCGACTTCGGATCGAAATGGCCGAAGCCGGATTCGTGGACGCCGCTACTGCCGCGACCGGGAGCAGGCAAGCTCAGGTGTTCGAACGCACGACAATATTTTTGGAAGCCCGCCGGGTATGCCTGGGCGCCAAAGACGTGGTACAGCGGCAGGACTCCGAGCAGAGCGTCATACGACATTTCCCCACAACCAAGGATGCCCGGGCATCGTTTGGCGAGTTCCGCGGCCAGCTGACGCGTGCCTTCGTGCATGTCAGCTTTCGTGTTGTTCTCCCAGCCGCCCGCGATGTCCAGGAAATAGGCGTCGGCCTTGTAAGTCTCGATGGTCGATGCGATCCGTTCGAACAGCCAGTTCCGCCACGACTCGACGCCAAGATTCATGTAGGGACCCCAACCCTCGTTGTGGCGGTCGTTGTCCCAATCGACCCAATTCAGATTGAAAGCATCGCCGTCGATTTGACTCGTGGCCGCGTCAGCGACATTCGCGAATTCAGGGAGAAGCCGGTTGGCGGCGTTGGTGCCAAACATCGGCATGAAATGGAACCCGAGCGAGTGACCTTTCTCAATGAGCGCTCGGAATCCGTCTTCTCCGCCAAGTCGCGGATCGGGTTTGTAGATCGGATAGTTCCAGTAATATCTGCCGTCCCACGCGGGAAGAAATACGAGCACGTTCGACGGTGAAATTTGTGTCGCGGTCCATTCGAGAGTCTTCAGCGCCTTTGCGAAATCGTTAAAGATATAGCCAGTCCAATGCATGCCGTGAATCGAGAGTACGAGCTTTACGTCGCGAAACCATGCCGGAACATCAGCGCGAGTTTCCCAATTGGGAAGCGAAAACGATTTTTCGACATGTTCGAAATGCGGACGGAATGCTTCCTCGGCAGTTGCAGTGCGGCCGACTCGCCACGTCGGGCTTTCGATCGAATTCTGTCGCGCCCAACCTTCCCTTTCATGAATCAACTCAACTCGGTAGCCGTTGTCGCCCGGCTGAAAATAGAAACGGCTGGCTCGAACCTTGTCGAGGAGCGACGAGAGAAAGTAATATTCATGCTCGCCCGATTGGATGACCACGATCGGTGAATCCATTCCGCCCGCGGTGAACAGCGAGCCGCCGCCGAACGGATACCCGAACAGTTGCTCGTCATCCTTAGGATCGAAGAATGAACCGCCGCCCGCAGAGATTTTTCCGCGCGGCACGCGACGTAAGATCGTGGCGATCGACTTGATCGGAATGTTCATCGAGGCCGTCGCGTTCCATTCCACGAACGCACCATTCCGACGGACGTGCGCTTCGAGGCGGCCCTCAGCGGTTTGCTGCCCTCCAGCCCAAACGAAACCGTCGCAACGAATATGGAGACTATCGCTATCGCGAGTGACCGTCATCCGCGAACGATCGGGCGCGTAGACATTTTCGAAAGTGAAGATACGAAACGAAAACAGAAGCTTTTCGAACTCGACGGAAGGCTCAGGAAAGTCGAAGCTGAATTTGAGGAATCCGCCATGCTTCGGCGGAACATACACTTCGCTGGTAGACGTGAGGGGCACGACATCCGCCGGCGAGACGGCAGCGGACGCCTGAACTGGCTCCACGATCCTTACGCTGGTACCCGGTGAAATAAGCGGGGCAATCGGGGTCAGAGCCATGCCCGAAACGCCGACCGCCGCGCCTTTGATGACCTCTCTCCGTGAGATCTTGTTGTCCATCCGTGTCCTCAGAAACTTCATTGCGTTTTAAGCCTAAGCCGCCAAAAATCGCGTGTTTGTAGCTGAAATTCGCACAAAGTCGAAGAAAACAGCCATGGGAGAGCGTGTAAACGTTTACAAAAGCTCTTGACAGCATACTGTATACAGGATATAAGCGCGGACAACAAGCATGAATTGGATACATTATTCAATCTGTGCGCTGATCCACTGAAGGGGGTGTTCATGTCTGTGTCGCGCTTGTCCGCATACGCATTTCGTTTATCTGGGGTTCTCTTCGCTCTCTGCATCTTGGCCACTTCTTGTCTGGCCCAAAACGGATCACAAGGCACCATCAATGTCACCGTGCTCGACAGTACCGGCGCCGTTGTCGCCGGGGCCGACGTTCAACTGAAAGACGTGACAACGAATGACACGCGAACCGCGGTCACCGGCGATCGCGGAGGCTACACGTTCGTGAACCTACCGATCGGAATTTACGGCTTGACCGTGTCGAAGTCCGGATTTGACACCACGTCGCTGGAGTCCGTGCGTGCTTCGGCGGCGCAAGTGACAGACCTTACCGTCACGCTGAAGATCGGTGTGACGACACAGGTCGTTGAGATCAAAGGCGAATCCGCGCCTGTGATCGAGACGACATCAAGCGCCATCAGCACGACGATCGACATGAAGCAGATCGAAGATCTGCCGATCGTCGGCCGCGACCTGACGTCGCTGTCCTACACGGTACCCGGCTATACCGGCGCCTTCAGCGGCCTGCCATCCATCGCCGAAGGAAACAACATCGACGGAATCATCGGCAGCACGAGCCGCATGAAGTTCACCGGGAACTCGCAAGCCATCGTGTCGCCGAGACTCGAAGACATCCAGGAAATGACGGTCCAGACGGATCAATTGGATCTCGGTTCGGGCTACGGCCAAGCGAACATGCAGATCAACTACGTGACGCGGCGCGGAGGCAACAGCTATCACGGCCGCGTGTACGAAGATTTCCGAAACGCAGCGCTCGACGCAAACACGTGGACGAACAATGCGACGCAGCAGCCAAAAAATCCGCTGATCCTGAACGACTTCGGAGGCAGCGTCGGCGGTCCGATCATCAAGAACAAGTTATTTTTCTTCGGCAGCTTTTCGATGAGCAAGCAGCCGGGTGGATACACCAGCACAAACTGGCTGATGGCCCCGGCAACACAAGGCGGCAACTTCACATTCACGGGCACCGACGGAGCCTCGCACACAGTGAACGTGCTGCAAATCGCAAACGGAGCGAATCCGGCACTACCCGGAACAGTGAACGCGGGCGTCGCAGCGCAATTGCAGGCGATCAATGGGGCGGCGAAATCCGGAACCATATCCTCGAACGGGGACGCAAATTTGCAGACGCTTCAATGGCTGCAATCCTCGCCGATCACCTACTACTATCCGACGGTTCGCATCGACTACAACATCTCATCGAAATTCCGCGTCAATTTTGCTTGGAACGAGACAAAGTATCAGCAGCCTGGCGCGGCGGCATCGTTCTTGCCGGGTCCAGATTTTTCAAAGGAAGCAGCTTCGAACCAGTCCAAAAACTACACTGCTTCACTCGGATTTGACTGGACGATCACACCAACCCTGATCAACCAGTTCCACGGAGGCATGCTGTACAACTACTCCGGCTTCTCGTACGACGCTCCGAAAACCTACGTGACCGGCGACATCGTCAACTGGAACTTCTTCAATGCGCCGTACCCGTATGGCGGAAACATGTCGGCACAGCAATTCAACTTGCCGATCTCGACCTACTATCCACTGTTTAATGCGTCAGACACTGTGAGCTGGCAACACGGCGCGCATAC